>NZ_JAYWVC010000407.1:0-3767 GCF_036281785.1 Streptomyces chiangmaiensis
GTGACCATCGGGGGTTGTGTGGACTCGTGAAGGAGTGGGCACCCGCACATTCCCGGCGAAATCCTGAGGCAAACAATTACCGGCTGCTGTGGAGGGCCGTACGGAACCCTGCTTCAAGCTCACTCGCCTGGGTGGTAAGTCGCACCATCGATTCCGGCGGCCAGTCGCATCGGCCTGCATTGGCTCAGGCAGGCGGCGGGGCGCCGGGCGAGGTCTGTTCGGCGGGCTGGTCCAGTTGCTGCTGTCGACGGCGGTGCTCGTTGCGGAGGGCTTCGACGCGGGGCAGTCGACCCGGTACCCCATCATCTTGGTTTTCCCGGGTGTTGGGGTACCGGCGCATACGAAAACTGGGAGGCGCCGAGCGGGCGCCTCCCAGTCGAAGTCAACGGCGAGGAAAGCGAAAGGACTCGTTTCAGGAAAGGAGTTGAGAAGGAAGCCCCTTCATGGCCTCGCCGTGGGCAACGCTAGCACTCAGCCCGGGATCAAGTCGCGCAGATTTTCGAGGGTGATGATCCGTGAGTCCGGATGCAGTCCCTCGGGACGTTCGAGGCCGATGTACATGACGGGCTCGTCCGGGACCGGCTCGCCGTCCCACAGGTCCACGGTCGTGGTGTCGCCGGACATCAGGTCGATCAGGTACCCCACCGTCAACTGCTCGCGCTCCACGATGGCGCGCACCACCTTCGACACGGATACCTGGTTCTCCTCGACCCGGTTGGCCGACGAGATGCCCTTCAGATAAAGGTGCAGCCACTTCGCGCGCCACCGGCCGTCGTCCCCGCGCTGGAACACCAGCGGCAGCGCCACCCGGCCCACCCCACGCAGCTCCGACTTCATCCGCACTGTGCGCGGCTCGAACGGCCGGCCCTTGTGCTCACCGTCGCGCAGCATGAAGCCGAAGAACGATTCCTCGACCTCCTCGAAGCTTTCGCCGGCGTAGATGTTGACCTGCGGAACGATGAATGTGCTGCGCACTCGGTCCAGGGACAGGCTGATGAACTCCGAGGCCCCGTCGGGCGCCTGGGTGATGTCGCCCGAATGCTCGCCCCCGACGGCCTTGAGGGACGTGTAGGAGAGCCAGGAATCGGTGCTGTAGTCGGTGTGGAGAAGCAGCGCCGACAGGTCGTAGTCGGTCCGGTCCTTGGTCTCTTTCCAGTACACGAAGAAGCGCAGCTGTTCGCCGTCGACCGCGGAGATCGACCCTCGCGGGAGTACGCCGAGCCCGGCCGCGGTTGCCCGGCCGCTGAGCGGAAGCGCCACGTCGAGGACATCGGGGTCGAGCAGCAGCCGGCCTGGCGCCGGGAGCCGACGACGCATCTCGGCGTCGAGGGCGGCGATCAGACGATCGCGGTCGGCGGCCGGTACCGGCGGTCGGAAGTCGGGGGTCACCCAGGCGCGGCCCCGGCGGTTGACGAAGATCCGGGGTTCGTCGCTCTCACGTGCCCGGTTGTGGAGATGCTCGCGCACCGAGAGCACGACCCGGCCGGAGACGTCGGGAGCGACCTGCACCGCGGCGGCCACCACCGCGTCCCGTTCCTCCTGGTCGGCGGCGATGCGCAGCAGGAGGTCCAGAGCGCGGAACAGCTTGCCGGGAGCGGTCTTCAGCAGCTTCACCGCACCGAGGACGTCAAACGCGTCGAGCAGCTTCTCGATCCGGCTGTCGAAGGACCGTGCCTGTTTCTCGCCCCGCGCGACTGCGAACACATCGGCGGCGTGCGGCCAGCGCGGGTACTCGTGCGGGTGCAGGCGCTCGCCGAGCCGCTTGAAGGGCTCCCGGTGCGCGTGCACATCGGCGAGCTTCGCGGGGTTCGCCGCGACCACGGCGTCGAGACCCGCGAGCAGTCCCCGGCGCAGCGGCCGCGACAGCGCCCGAAACCGGGTCGGCTCCTGCAGCGTCACGTCGCCGCCCGACAGCGCGCAGGCCAGCCGCAGCACATCGGTGACGGTGTCGAGGAGGAGGTCCGCTTTGACGCCGAGCCGGGCCTCGTTGATGACCGCCCGGTTCTCCCGGACCGGGATCGCCTCCGGCTGGGGGCCGAGCGCGCACCGCTCGGCGAGGGCCTTGAGGTCGCGCAGGTCGTCCTCGCCCAGCGGGGTCGTGCTGCCGGCCAGGGCCAGGTACAGGTCAGTGAGTTCGTCGTCCAGGTCCCGGCCGAGATGCAGGACGGTGACCCGATCGCCTGCCGAGGCGATCAGGTTGTCCTGCGCTGCGAGCATTTCCTCGTAGGTGTGCTGGTACCGGCCGTACGTGGGGAGGCTGAGCAGGTCCAGCACCCCACGCCCCAGCTGCGTCAGCACGTTCTCGCGCGACTTCTCGTCGCTGAGCGCTTTCGCCACGCACTGCATCCAGAACTCTTCGGTGTCTGGCACGTTCGCCGGGAAGTCGATGAAGTACGAGTTGTGCCGGACGTGGTCGCCCACCATCTCGCTCACGGTGCGCAGCGTCCGCTTGGCGGTGTGCACGACCGAGGCCTCGGACAGCCCCGACAGCCGCTCCAGCAGCTCCGCCGAGAGCTTGAAGCCCACGGATGTCAGCGCCGCGTCGAACTGCCGTGCGGCGATAGCTCCTTCCCCGGCGGAGCCCTTGGGGGAGGAAAGGCGGTGGGTGTGCCGGATGACCAGCGATTCGAGACTGTGCGCCATTCGGGGATGATCGCAGAGGTGCACGAGCCGGTGCACAGGAGTTTTTATACGCGCATCGACGCTGTGACCACACCTGCCACAGCAAGATCATCTCACCCGCGAGCGACAGTTGCGGGACAGCCCTTAGACTAACGTCCCGGACCAAATGAGATGACTTCTTAATGACCCGGTCAAGGTCCTGCGACGGCAACTGGCAGGGTCGTGAAGGGGCGGTTGTCGCGTAGGAGGGCCTAGGGGACGTCGACGCGTCGACGGTCGAGGTGCACTGGTGGTCAGGTCCAGCGCATGTCGAGTGCTTCGAGCGCATCGAGCTGTTCCCTGGTCAGACACCCCATGTCGTTTGGTGTCAAGCGGCTTGGGGTTGGGCGTGGTGCGACCATGCGGTCGCTTCGTCGTAGTGGGTGCGGGTTTTGAGGCAACCGTGAAGGATGCCGACGAGGCGGTTGCCGAGCTGGCGGAGGGCGGGGTTGTAGCCGGCCTCGCGTGCTCGTTGTTTGTCGTAGTAGCGGCGGGCGCCGGGTGAAGCCCGCAGGGCGGCGAACGCCTGGCGCTGGAGGGCGTCGGCAAGGCGGTTGCTGCGGACGTAGCGGGCCTGGACGGTGTGGCTCTTTCCGGAGGCCCGGGTCACGGGGCTGGTGCCGGCGTAGTTCTTGCGGGCCTTCGCCGACGTGTAACGGGTGGGGTCGTCTCCGAACTCGGCGAGCACCCGGGCGCCGGTGATCTCCGCGATGCCGGGCATCGAGAGGTAGATCTCAGCGTCCGGGTGCGCGAGAAAATGGGCCTTCACCTGCACTTCCATCGCGGCTATCTGTTCGTTCAGCGCGATGATCAGCCGTGCGTGAGCGGTGGCCGCGGCCGCGTAGGCGGTGGTGACCGGCTCGGGCAGGCCGAGTTGCGGCTGACGCAGGGCGGTCTGGATCGTGTTCGCCTTCGCCTCGCGGTTGTGGCTGCGATGACGGGCCAGGACGGCGGTGATCTGGGAACGGGTCAGCTTTGCCCCGGCTGCCGGGGTGGGCGCCTTGATCAGCAGTTCCAGAGCGTCTGTGCTGGTCAGTTCCAGGTCCGCATAGGCGGACAGAGCGGCGGGGAAGTACTCGCGCAGCGTGGTCCGCAGCCGCTGGAAA
>NZ_JAYWVC010000408.1:0-3736 GCF_036281785.1 Streptomyces chiangmaiensis
CGTCGAGTTGTGTCTGGGTCCAGGCTCCGTTTCCCACCCTGACAGGGCGGCTGGCCCGCCAGCCGGACAGATGGGGCAGCTCGCGCTCGGACAGGTCGCGCTCACCTCCGACACCGAACACGATCTGCAGTGCACTCCCTGTGCGTGTGTCCGCGGCTGCGGTCGTCACGAAGTCGAAGAATTCATGGGCTTCGTCCGGGCAGGCTGCCACCCACAATGCTTCCATGGTGAGACTCGCATCCCGCAGCCAGGAGTATCGATAGTCCCAATTCCGTTCGCCGCCGACCGCTTCCGGCAGGGAAGTGGTGGCGGCGGCCACGATCGCCCCAGTCGGCTGGTAGCTGAGAGCCTGCAGCACACGCCCAGAGTGACAGACCAGATCTCCCCACGGCCCCTGGTATTGCTGGTGTATTGAGGACCACGCCCGCCAGTCGGCAATGGTGCCCTCAAGTTCTTCGGCGATGTCGCATTGGCCATAGGGCGGAGGCAACGGCACACCGAGTGGGGCGTGTCGCATGGCGAAATGCAGGACGTCTCCGTCGCGCAGTGCCATGGTGGTGCGGACCTCATCAGCTGCCGTGACGTCCAGCTCGGGCGCGGACAGGACGAATCGAGCGGAGCCACCCGAGGATACGACCCCACCGTCGATGGTCGTGTGGCGCGGGCTTATGAGTCCGTATTCGGGCCGTGGTCTGTACCGCATCTCTACGCGGACGCGTCCCTGCAGACAGCGCACGCGCCGTACCAGGGAATGCGGTGCGTGCTCACCGATGCGATGCGGATCGCTGGACGGTCCGAGAGCCATGGCGTCAATGAGTTCCACGGTGCCGTCCGCCGTACGAAACGTCGTACGCAGCGCCATGGAACCGTGGACGTACTGGCGTTGGATCTCCGCTTGGCCGATCGGGCGAATCGACCACGATCCCGCCTCCTCGTCCAGGATCGCTCCGAACACGGACGGACTGTCGAAACGCGGGAAGCACAGCCAGTCGACCGTGCCGTCCGATGTGACGAGGGCCGCAGAATGGCGGTCCGAGAGCAACGCGTGGTCTTCGATACGGGCAGCGGTCACAGCCCACACCCCATTCTGTCTGGTACTTCCCCCGTCCCGCCTGTCGCGGGAAGGGGCCGTCCGGCCTTGGCGCGCGTTCATGGCCTTGGGACGGGCCCGGGCTGCTTTCTGCTGTCCGATGGGGCCGGGCCCTCGATGTATCGCTCGGCCCAGGCAGCGAGCAGGCTTGCCACGAACTCCGCGTCCCGCCGTCGGCTGAGCAGGTGGTCGGCGCCGTCGATCGAAATGAAGCTCTTGGGATGACGGGCCGTATCGAAGATGTGACGTGCGTTGTCGACGTCCACGATCTCGTCGGTGGGTGAGTGCATCACCAGCAGTGGGCGACGGAGCCGTGCGATGCGTTCCGCCTGTGGCTGCATGGCGATGTCGTCGAGGAACTGCCGGCGGATGCGGAAGGTCCGGCCGCCGATGCGTACCTCTGCCTGCCCGGCTCGTTCGATCTCGGCGCGGCGGTCGCCGAACAGACGGCTTACGTGGGCAGGGTTGGCCGGGGCGCCGATGGTCGCCACTGCCCGGACCTCTGGCAGGTACCCCGCCGCAGCCAGAACCGCCGCGCCTCCGAGGGAATGCCCGATGAGAAGCACGGGGTCGGTGAAGCTGTCGCGCAGATATGTGGCAGCGTGGAGGAGATCCTCGATGTTCGAGGAGAAATTGGTGTTGGCGAAGTCTCCCCCCGATCCACCCAGTCCGGTGAAGTCGAACCGCAGTACCCCAAATCCATGCAGTGCCAGTGCGCGAGAGACCCGTGTGGCGGCGCTGCTGTCCTTGTTGCAGGTGAAGCAGTGTGCGAACAACGCCCAAGCCCGTGGGCCACTTGCAGGCATATCGAGTCTCGCCGCCAAAGGCTCCCCTTGAGAGCCCATGAATTCGACTCGACCGTCGGCACCGGTAACGCCGCCGTGCTGTGCCACGAGGACCCCCGCTCGGTGCTTTGTGACGTTGCTCTTGTAGTGTTCCAAGAAATCACACCCACTCAGGCTTCCGCCATGTCCCGCTAGTGGATTCACTTATGGCGGTATTCGAACATTGTCTGGCTCCTGTGGCCCGTAGCCGGCCTGACCGGGGCGGCTACGGGTACAGTGCTCCGCCGGTGGGCGTGCTGCCGGCCGTGGGTCGGGTGAGCGGGAGCGGTGGCGATGGACACCCGACCGTGTCCGATCGGGCTGCCATGGAGCCGATGACGCTACGGCGCTCCAAGCGGGGCCCGACAGGTCAGCCTGTTCGTTCGAAGCGGGCCTGTTGCCCGTGCACCGATCGGGCCTCAGTAATCCGATGGCGTGATGGCCACAGGACATGGTTGTCCCAGATCGAGAAGACTGGCGCGGTGGGGCCACAGTCGTCGGGGTGGCCCTGCCGAGCTCTGAGACGGTCATCCCGCCCTCCCGCGAGGTACGGTGCCGGCGCTCCGCCGACGCCTCGCCGACTCGCGGATCCTTCGCGATCAACGTGGTTCCCCGGCACCTTCTTTTCAGCACTCCGAAGAGATCAGTCAGCAATCCTCAGGAGCAGGCCCTGATGCCGAACCGAACGCCCGTCGTCTTCATCCACGGGTTCTGGCTGCACGCCTCGTGCTGGGAGCCCTGGATCGATCGCTTCTCCGCATGCGGGTTCGAGCCTGTTGCTCCTGGATGGCCGGGCGAGCCCGACACGGTCAGCGAGGCCCGCCGACGGGGGGAAGCCGTAGCCGTCGTCGGCCTCGACGACGTTGTCCACCACTACGCGCGTATCGTCCGGTCCTTCGACACAGAGCCTGTGATGGTGGGGCATTCGATAGGCGGCCTGATCGTTCAAAGGCTCATCGGCATGAACCTCGGCCGGAGCGCAGTGGCCATCGCCGCCGCCCCGATCAAGGGCGTCCAGCTCGGGTCGGCCTTTGCGCACCTCTGTGCCAAGTTGCCGGCATTCAGTGATCCGGACATCTGCGCGCGGTTGCCGGAGCTCAGCGCCGAGCAGTTCCGCTACGTCATCGCGAACGCGGTCACCGAGGTGGAGTCGGCGTGCCTGTTCGAGCGCTACGCCATACCGTCCCCAGGTCGCACCCTGTTCGACGCTGCCTATGCGAACAGTGCACGAAACTGTCGTACGTCCGTGCGGACCGACAATGCAACGCGCGGCCCACTCCTGTTGATCTCGGGTCAGGAGGACTGTCTGGTCCCCGATGCCATCACCCGTGCCGTGTACAAGCTCTACGGAGACTCCAGGGCAGTGACGGAACTGAAACAGTTCGTCGACCGTGGTCACTCGATGATCATTGACGGCGGCTGGCGTGCCGTCGCTGATTACACGCTTACCTGGTTGGCTCACGTGGGCGTCTCCCCGTCCGAGCAGGGGTGTTGACTCGGAGGGGATGGGAGAGCGAAACAGACCGGCTCGCCCATGCAACGACGCACCGCGACCGCACGACCTGAGCAGGCGTCAGAGGAGCGCAGCACTGGTGCGAATCCATGCAGGAGACCGCACGGCAGTCGTTTGACTGATGTCTTACTCGGGTCTTCCGGTGAGCCTGAGGTGGACGCCGGCCTCTGAAGGGGTGACCGTGCCGCCCCCTCCGATCGGAGCGGGCCGGCTTTTGTGTTGACGGGACAAGAGTTCTGCGGCGAAGGGACATGGCATGACTCAGGGGGCCCGGAGTAGAGAATCCTCGACCCGATCGAGGAGTACTGG
>NZ_JAYWVC010000409.1:0-3721 GCF_036281785.1 Streptomyces chiangmaiensis
GTTACTGAACCGTAAATCCCCACATCGGCCCTGGAGGGTTGTCGCCGTTCCTTGAACCGTGACCTCCTATCGGTCGATGAAAAGTGACCCCTTCCGTGATCAAGTGATCAGTCTGGCTCCATGGGAGTCAGGTGGAAGAGGTGATCGGTGTGGAGGACTGGGCTGAGATCCGGCGGCTCCACCGTGCGGAGGGGATGTCGATCAAGGGGATCGCGCGGCATCTGGGGATCGCCCGGAACACCGTGCGGCGGGCTGTGGCCAGCGATGATCCGCCGAAGTACCGGCGGGCGTCGAAGGGCTCGATCGTGGACGCGGTGGAGCCGGCGATCCGCGAGTTGCTGGCGGAGTACCCACGGATGCCCGCCACGGTGACCGCCGAGCGGATCGGGTGGGAACGGTCGTTGTCGGTGCTCAAGCGGCGGGTGCGGGAGCTGCGGCCGGTGTATCTGCCGGCGGACCCGGTCTCCCGGACGGCGTATCGGCCCGGCGAGCTGGCCCAGTGCGATTTGTGGTTCCCACCCGCGGACATCCCGCTGGGCTTCGGGCAGACCGGTCGCCCGCCGGTGTTGGTGATCGTGTCGGGGTATTCCCGGGTGATCGCCGCGCGGATGCTGCCGTCGAGGCAGGCCGTCGACCTGGTAAGTGGGCACTGGGAGTTGCTGTCGGGTGGAATGCGGTGCCGAAGGCACTGGTGTGGGACAACGAGCCGGCCATCGGCCGCCGCCGCGAGGGGCGGGCCGTGCTGGGGCATGAGTTCGCCGCGCTGGCCGGGTTGCTGGCCTGCAAGGTGATCCTGTGCCGGCCCCGCGATCCGGAGGCCAAGGGTCTGGTGGAGCGGGCCAACGGCTATCTGGAGACGTCGTTCCTGCCCGGCAGGGTGTTCTCCTCCCCGGCCGGCTTCAACAGCCAGTTGGCTGCGTGGCTTGAGGTCGCCAACCGGCGGGTGCGCCGGACGCTGGATGCTCGTCCGGCCGAGCGGTGGGAGGCCGACCGGGCCGCGATGCTGCCACCGACCGCGCCACCGCGCTGGTGGCAGACTTCGGTGCGGATCGGCCGGGACCACTACATCCGCCTGGACACCTGCGACTACTCCGTGCACCCGGCCGCGATCGGACGGATCGTGCGGATCGAGGCGGACACCGAGACGGTGCGGGCCCATCTGGACGGCCGCCTGGTCGCCGAGCATGCGCGCTGCTGGGCCCGTCATCAGACGCTGACCGATCCCGACCACGCCGAGGCCGCCGCGGCGATGCGGCGCGAGTACCACCGCCCAAGCGGGGTCGGTGCCGCGGTGGAGGTCGCACAGCCGGATCTACCCGTCTACGACCGCGTCTTTCAGCTGATCGAGGGCGGAGCGGGAGCGGAGTGAAGCCATGGCCACCCGCACCACCACGTCCCGGGACGTCGCCGCCGAGCTGGCCTTCCTCAGCCGTGCGTTGAAGGCGCCGGCGCTGCTGGATGCTGCCGACCGGCTCGCTGAACGCGCCAGGGCCGAGTCCTGGACGCATCAGGAGTATCTGGCCGCCTGTCTGCAGCGCGAGGTCACCGCCCGCGAGGCCCACGGCGGCGAGGGCCGCATCCGCGCGGCCCGTTTCCCCGCCCGCAAGACCCTGGAGGAGTTCGACTTCACCCACCTGCGCGGACTGAAACGGGAGGCGGTGGCCCATCTGGGGACCCTGGACTTCATCACCGGCAAGGAGAACGTGGTCTTCCTCGGCCCGCCCGGCACCGGCAAGACGCACCTGGCCATCGCCCTGGGCATCCGCGCCTGCCAGGCCGGACACCGCGTCGCGTTCGCCACCGCCTCGCAGTGGGTCGACCGCCTGGCCGCCGCCCACACCACCGGCAAGCTGCAGGACGAACTGCTGCGTCTCGCGCGCGTCCCGGTCCTGGTGATCGACGAGGTGGGCTACATCCCGTTCGAACCGGAAGCCGCCAACCTGTTCTTCCAACTCATCTCCGGCCGCTACGAACGCGCGTCCGTGATCGTGACCAGCAACAAGCCGTTCGGCAGATCGCTGGGGCGAGGTCTTCGGCGACGACACCGTCGCCGCCGCCGTGATCGACCGTCTCGTCCATCACGCCGATGTGCTCTCCTTGAAGGGAGACTCCTACCGGCTGAAGAACCGCGACATCGGTCGCACCCCGAGCGCGGCAACCGGGTGAACAACTGCACACAGGGGGTCAAAAGTCACCGACCCCAAAGGGGTTCAGGTTCAGAGACCGCCGACAGAGGGTGGACAGTCCCCGCCCTTCAGGGAGGGGAGCCTTCAATGGCCGACAGACCAACGGTGGCTCGTCACTGACGTCCACGACCGGAAGGCCCTCGATCGAGCCGGCCTCGTGAACGGACTGGCCCTGGTCGAACTGGTCCACACCGCGGTCTGATTCCCTCTGGGGGCGACGTTGTCCACCGGAGCTCAGCCGGCGTCTGCCGGACCCCTCGGACCCCGTCACAGCGCACCGAGCGCAGGAGCGGCACGATGACCGACGCCGTCAGCACGGTCTGGGACGGCCGGGCCCGTGGCTACATACCTGGCCCCCGCCCCATCATCGCCCCCGGTCTGAAGTTGTACGAGCGGGCGAGCAATGGTTGACGGGCCGTGAGCGCTGCTGAAGGCGGTGAGGAATTCTTCGATGCAGTGGCCGGGTGCGGAGGAGTGTTCCCTGGCGGGCGTTGCCGGGAGTGGGGGAGGGGCGGCATGGCCGGAAGCCTGGGCTTGCCACAGTGGGAAGAAGAAGGGAGGCTCTCCGTCCAGGACCTGGATGAGGCGTTCGACGTTTTCCCATGGGGCAGTGGCGGTGCCAGCGAGGAGGCCTGCAACATGGTCTTGATCGAGGGTGTTTCCACTGGTAGTGGCGATGGCCCAAGGGGTGGGGCTGCCGACGCGCTGGTGCAGGAACCGCAGTGCGGTAGTGAGGGAGGCGGGCCGAAGCGGGCTGTCACGGCGCGCTGCCGAGGCCTCCCAGACCCTGCGCAGGACATCGGAGTCGGCGCCGCAGGCGCGGGCGATCGCGGCAACGTTCTTCCAAGCAGGGAAGCGTTCCCCGGTCAGCAGCCGGAAGAGGAATCCGGGCGATAGATCGCATCGGCTGGCCAGAGGCCGTAGGCTCAGCCCCGAGGCGCGCTGGAGGCTGTTGAGTACCGTGGCCAGGTCCTGGCCGACGACCGTTTTCGTGAGTGTTCCGAAGGCGGCGGAAGTGACGCCTCGGGGCGCGAGGGAGGCACAGCCGGCGTCCGTGCCGTCTGGGGAGTGGCAGACGGTGGCGTTATTGCCCGGCGGTATGGCCGGTCTGTTCGGCAGCTGATGGGCTGGCGCGAGGCCGGGCGAGGACCACTTCTTGCGGGCGGCCTCCTTGCTCATGCCCAGTGGTGCGGCGATCTGTTCCCAGGATGCGCCCCGCAGTCTCGTCCGAGCCACCATGTCCGGAGTCAGGCGCTCGGAGGTGGCTTGCAGGTGGACCATGGTTGCCAGGAACTCCTCGGCTAGCGTGTCTGGTTGGCCGACGGCAAGCAGGATGGCCCGTGCGACGCGGGTGATCTCCTGGAGCCGGAACCGTATGGCCTGATCGAGCTCCTCGGTGCCGGGCGGGGTCGCGACAGCCTGCCGCTGCCGGTGGGCAGCTTGATGGCACGGGGTGCTGCAGTAGTCGCAGGGGCGGTCGGTGGCTTGAAGGTGACGCGGCTTGCCGCACTGCTTGCACGTGAGAGGCAAGAACG
>NZ_JAYWVC010000041.1:0-47967 GCF_036281785.1 Streptomyces chiangmaiensis
CCGGGGTGGCGGCCTTCGTGGTGGTGGAGGCCCCGGCGGGCGAGGACGAGCCGGCGGGGAGGTCCAGGACCCGACCGATCGCAAGGCGCTCGGGGCGGTAGATGTCGTTGGCCTCCGCGAGGGCCTGCCAGCCGCCCGGAACCTGGTACTTGCGGGCGATCCGGTACAGCGTGTCGCCCGGGTGGACGGTGTAGGTGGATGAGGACGCCCTGGTGGGCGCGGAGGAGCTGGTGTCCGAGGGCAGGCTCAGGACCTGGCCGGGGACGAGGGTGAACGGGCTGGAGATCTTGTTCGCCGAGGCGAGGGCCTGCCAGCCGCCCGGCACCTTCTCGGACCGGGCGATCCTGTACAGGGTGTCGCCGCCCTGGACGGTGTGGGTGGTTCCGGCAGCAGCCTTGGCGGGTGCGGCGCTGGCGGACTGGACGGTGCTCAGCACGGCCGTGCAGGCCAAGGCGAACATGCCGACGACGGTCGTGCGACCCCCGAGTCGGCGGGCCCGGGGCCGTCGATGGGATGCAGGAATAGGCATGGTGCGGACCTCGTTCTAGGGATTACGTGCCCGCAGCTGCCGGTTCTCCTCGACAAACTGCTCCGCATTTCGGTGTGCGGCGCGCTGCGGCGGAGTCATTCTTAGCCGCCGCAAATTACTAAGCAATTACCGTGCTTACTAAGCTGGCTAGTGGGCGTAGGGCCGCAAGGTAGCGCCTTTGCCCCAGAAAATCTGGGCAGTAAGGACCGAGTAAAGCACTAGCCAGCTTCGTAAGTGAATTGCGTCACTCCGGGTTCCGCATGGATGCCGAAGTGATTCAGGGGGCGGTGATGCTGCTATCTTCTGCCACTTAAGCGGCACATCAGGCCAAACTGTCGAATTGCCCAAATGTCAATACAGTTTCTTATCTGGACTTTATTGACCTTAGTGGTCCAAACCGGACACTCATTCGCGGTTTTTGGCCGCGAGGGTGCGTAGGCGCACCCTCATCCGCGTGCGCTGTCAGCTGAGCGGCAGCCGAGGGAACTTGTGAGCCCTGTCCGCCTTGTCCTGGGCCTCCTCGGCCTTGACCACGGCGGCGTAGCGGTCGACGTACTCCTGCTCGGAGAGGGACAGGATGGCGTACATGATCTCGTCGGTGACCGCGCGCAGGACGGCTTTCTCGTTCTCCATGCCGGCGTAGCGGGAGAAGTCCAGGGGTTCACCGAAACGGATCACCACCGGGTGGATGTTGGGGATGACCTGTCCCGGCGGCTGGGCCTCGAAAGTGCCGATCATCGCGCAGGGGATCACGGGGACCCGGGCCTTGAGAGCCATCACCGCGACGCCTACCTTGCCCTTGTAGAGACGGCCGTCGTGGGAGCGGGTGCCCTCCGGGTAGACGCCCAGCAGCTCGCCCTTCTCCAGCACACCGAGACCTTCGCGGATCGCGGCCTGCCCGGCGTCCTTGCCTGAGCGGTCCACCGGGATCTGCCCGGCGCTGCGGAAGAAGGCGGCGGTGAGGCGTCCCTTGATGCCCGGACCGGTGAAGTACTCGGCCTTCGCGAGGAACGTGATGCGACGCTTCAGGATCGCGGGCATGAGGAAGTGGTCGGAGAAGGAGAGATGGTTGCCGGCGACGATGGCCGGGCCGTCCGCCGGTACGTGCTCGAGGCCCTCGATGCGCGGCCGGAAGACCAGCCTCAGCAGTGGTCCGAGG
The DNA here is from genome assembly GCF_036281785.1 of Streptomyces chiangmaiensis. Classification (NCBI taxonomy): domain Bacteria; kingdom Bacillati; phylum Actinomycetota; class Actinomycetes; order Kitasatosporales; family Streptomycetaceae; genus Streptomyces; species Streptomyces chiangmaiensis. Next base: position 1,689 of record NZ_JAYWVC010000041.1, read on the forward strand.
AACACGTACTTGAGCAGGTAGTAGAACAAGGGGTGCTCCTCACTCCAGCGGATCGGCTCCACCGCCGTGTTCCAGCAGCCGAACCGCACTGTCGCGGGGAGTCAGTCTAGGGTCGGGCGTCGTCTGCCGGAACTGTGTCGGGCCGGACTCGGCCTGACGGCGATGTTCCTGACGATCCAACAGGGAAAACGACCGGCCGTAAACGCCTCGTGCGGTCCGCCGGAGCGGACCGCACGAAGGGCGGGATGTCGCGGAGCGGGAGGTCACTGGTATTCGTCGTCCCCTTGCCCGAGGGAGAACGTCCTCTCCTCCGTCCGGCGGCCGCCCTGCCGTTGTGCGTCCTGCCGGTGCTGGCGTTCCTGGCGCGCCTGTTCCTGGGCGCCGAGGGTCTCCTCTGTCATGTCCCTGAGGTGGCCCGATTCATCCGCGTACCGGTCATGTTCCCGATCGGTCATGTCGGCTCACTCCCAACGAGGTGAGAGAAGGGTGCGGCTCCGCCCCAGTTCAGCGTGGCATGAGTCGGAATCCCCTGCATATCGGCAGCACGAAGGGCGTAAGGCGGCGCCTTGTGTTTCCTCCTCCATGCGGATCGAGTCCCTGAGCTGCTTCCTGGCACGCCTGTCTTTGCCTTCGTACATTTCCAGAAGCGCACGGGCGATCGCGTCGAGCCCCCGCTGAACGGCGTGCTCGGCTCGCAACTCCGAGTTCTTCAGCAGTGCGCGGAGGAGCAGAGTGACCGGACCATGGACTTTCCGGTGAGCGACAGCCACTCCAGGGGCAGCTTCGCCACGTGGGCGGCGATGAAGAAGCCGATCAAGGCCAGGCAGATCAGGAAGAAGAGCGGGGAGCCCGTCAAATGGGAGACCTTCTCCGCCAGTTCCTCGAATCGGCCGCGCCGCGGACCACCGGTCTCGGCGGGACTCTGAAAGGTCATGGCCGAAGAATCACCCCGCCTCACCCGCGGCCGGGGGAGGCCCCGCCGCGGAGCGGTCCTCGCGCACAGGGCATGCACCCGGGCGGGGGACCTTCGCCGGCTGTGGTCGCTGTGGGACCCGAGCCCCCGGTGAGGCTGTGCGCCGTGGCGATCCGCCGGGCGTAACGTGCCCGCGGGAGGTGTGGCGGGATGGCGGTGCAGGTGGCGGTGTGCGGGCCGGCGCAGTGCGGTGAGCGGGAGTGGGACCTTGCGCACGAGCTGGGCCGGCTTCTCGCCGAGCGCGGAGCGGTGGTGATCTGCGGCGGGCACGGCGGGGTGATGGCGGCCGTCGCGGCGGGCGCGCGGTCCCGCGACGGCTTGGTGGTCGGAGTGCTGCCCGGGGCCGACCGCACCGGTGCCGGGGCTGATCTGAGTGTCGCGATCGCCACCGGTATCGGGCAGGCGCGCAACGCCGTCATCGTCCACAGCGGGGACGCCGTCGTCGTGGTCGGCGGTTCCTGGGGGACCTTCTCCGAGTTGGCGCTCGCGATGCGCCGGGGCGGCGTGCCCGTGGTGCAGCTCGGCGACGGCTGGCGTCCGGTTGACGCCGACGGCAGGGATCTGCCCGGCCTCCGGTACGCGCGGACGCCCGCAGAAGCCCTGGACCTCACGGGGCTGTGGCCCTGACCGGCAGTTCGACCTGCCAGGTGTGCACGGCGTAGTGCAGGGTCATGCCGTGGCGCAGATACAGCCGCAGCGCTTCCGAGGTGTTCTGCGTGTCCACGCCGAGTCCCACCGTGTCCCGCCCGCGGGCCGCGAGCGCACCGAAGGCGTGCCGCAGGAGATGGCTGCCGATACCGCGGCCCCGCGCCGCCTCCAGGACGCCGAGATGGCGGATCCAGCCCATGCTCGTGTCGTCGTTCCTCGCCATGAGCACGCCCGCGTCGCCGAGGCCGGCCAGGTAGGCGATCCACACCAGTGACCAGTCCGTCCGGTCGGCGTCCAGGCTTTCCAGCCACTGATCGTAGGGGCGAGCGTGGTACTCGAAGTGGTCGGTGAAGGCGGCGTCCAGCAGTTCGTGCACGCGCCGCCGGTCCGCCTCCGTGCGGCACGCGCGCAGCGTCACGCCGGGCAGCGGGCCGGGCACCGGGTCCTGGGCCGCCGACACGGGGCGGGTGAGCACATTGAACCGGCGTATCACTTGCCAGCCACGCGCGGCCAGCATCGCCGTGTCCAGCGTGGGGGAGGAGTTGAGGTAGAGCTGCACGACGGCGCGCGAGGCGCCGTTCTCCGCAGCCTTCTGTGCCGCCCGCGCCTCCATCAGCTCCAGCAACCGCCGGGGCGCCGCGCCCGCGGAGGGCAGCGTGTACAGGTCGATGTCGATGCGCTCACCGTGAGCGACGTCCCACAGCAGCCCGTACGCCAGGAACCGCCCGTCCCCGTCGGCCGCGATCCACGAGTCCCGGGCCAGGTCCACGCCCGGACGCCGGAGATCGGACTCGACGGTGTGCGGATCGGTCTCCGGCCGTCCGATCTCGGCCATATCGACGGCGTTGAGGAGTTCGCACAGGCCGGTCACGTCGTCGGGGGTGGCCGGGCGCACGGTGCGAGTCATCCGCTCACTGTCGGGGATCCGTCCGGACGCCGCAACGCAATGACGGCGCGGCCCCGGGCCGTACGAGGACGGCACCCGGGGACGGTCGGGAACCGCCCCGGGTGCCGCGTCGTGTCAGGCCGCCAGCACCTTCTCCAGCGTCTCCAGGGCCGACCGCAGTTCCTCGTCCGTGGTCGTCAGCGGCGGGGCCAGGCGGATCGTGGAACCGTGGGTGTCCTTGACCAGGATCCCCTCCCGCATGAGCCGTTCGCTGATCTCTCGGCCCGTGCCGATCGCGGGGTCGACGTCCACGCCCGCCCACAGCCCGCGCGAGCGGAAGCCGACGACGCCCTTGCCGACGAGCGCGGCGAGTCCGTCCCGCAGCACCACGCCCAGCTCGGCCGCCCGCCGCTGGAACTCGCCCGTCTCGAGCAGGCCGATCACCGCCGAACCGACGGCCGCCGCGAGCGGGTTCCCGCCGAACGTCGAACCGTGCTCGCCGGGCCGGAGCACGCCGAGGACGTCCCGGCGCGCCACCACCGCGGACACCGGCACGATGCCACCGCCGAGCGCCTTGCCGAGCAGCAGGACGTCCGGTACGACCCCCTCGTGCTCCACGGCCAGCGTGCGGCCCGTACGGCCGAGGCCCGACTGGATCTCGTCGGCGATGAACAGGCACCCCGCCCGGCTCGTGAGGGCGCGGACCCCCGAGAGATAGCCGTCGTCGGGGATGATCACGCCCGCCTCGCCCTGGATGGGCTCGATCATCACGGCTGCGGTCGTCTCGTCGACCGCCGCTTCCAGCGCGGCCAGGTCGTTGTACGGAACGATCCGGAAGCCGGGCGTGAAGGGGCCGAAGCCCGAGCGGGCCGTCTCGTCCGTGGAGAAGCTGACGATCGTCGTCGTACGCCCGTGAAAGTTGCCGGAAGCCACCACGATCGTCGCCCGGTCGGCCGGGACGCCCTTGACCTCGTACGCCCACTTCCGGGCCACCTTGACGGCACTCTCCACCGCCTCGGCGCCCGTGTTCATCGGCAGCACCATGTCCTGGCCCGTCAAGGCGGCCAGGGACGCGGCGAACTCGGCCAGCTGATCGTTGTGGAAGGCGCGGGAGGTGAGGGTCAGCCGGTCCAGCTGGCGGTGGGCCGCCTCGATCAGCACCGGATTGCGGTGCCCGAAGTTCAGGGCGGAGTAGCCGGCGAGCATGTCGAGGTAACGGCGGCCCTCGACGTCCTCGACCCAGGCCCCTTCGGCGCGGGCGACGACCACCGGCAGCGGGTGGTAGTTGTGCGCGAGGACCGGCTCCTCGGCGCGGATCAGCTCGGCGGACGAGGGCGTACGGGCGGGTGCGGTCATGAGCGGATCTCCTGAGTGCAGCACTTGATGCCTCCGCCGGCCTTGTGGAATTCCGAGAGGTCGACGGGGACGGGGTCGTAGCCGTGCTCGGTGAGCCGGGCGGCCAGCGCCTCGGCCTTCGGAGCGATGAAGACGTGGCGTCCGTCGGAGACGGAGTTGAGACCGAAGGCCATGGCGTCGTCGCGGGTGGCGAGCACCGCGTCCGGGTACAGCCGGGCGAGGACCTCGCGGCTGCCCGGCGAAAACGCCTCCGGGTAGTACGCGATGTTGTCGTCGTCGAGGACGAACAGCGCCGTGTCCAGGTGGTAGAAGTACGGGTCCACCAGGGTGAGGCTGATCACCGGGTGCCCGAAGAACTCCTGCACCTCACGGTGCGCCTCGCGGGTCGTACGGAATCCGGTGCCGGCCAGGACGTAGCGCCCCGTCCAGACCAGGTCGCCCTCACCCTCGCAGACGGACTCGGGGCGGTGGACGGTGTAGCCGGCCGCCTTGAACCACGTCTCGTAGTGAAGGGATTCGGGGCGCCGCTCGGGCGCGTGGAACAGGGAGCCGAAGACGCGGCCGTCGACGACGACCGCCGAGTTCGCGGCGAACACCATGTCCGGGAGACCGGGCACCGGTTCCACGGCGTCGACGGTGTGGCCGTGGGTGCGGTAGGCGTGGATCAGCGACTGCCACTGCTCCCGGGCCAGATCCACGTCCACCTGCGTGTCGGGATGCATCCAGGGGTTGATCGCGTACTGCACGGCGAAGTGTCTGGGTTCGCAGACGAGGAAGCGCCGCCGCCGCGGCACACGGATGTCGGGCACAGAGGGGTTCCTCCGCTTCCTGGGGTGTTGACAGGGGGTGACACCAAGGTAGGAAGCGACAGGGACGGGCGACAAGGAAGGATGGCTGCGCGTCGTCGCAGGAATGATGCTTCTTCGGGCTGGTCAGCGCACGTCTGCTGCGCCGTCGGGGGCGGCGTGGCTCGCGCCCGCCTCCGGGCTTTCCGGGAGGAGATGGGACAGCACCATCACGCTGATCGTCTTCCGGATGAAAGGTTCCGTGCGGATGCGTTCCAGCACCTCCTCGAAGTGCTCGACGTCCCGCGCCCGCACATGCAGCAGAGCGTCCGCGCCGCCGGTCACCGTCATCGCGGCCGTGATCTCCGGATAGTTGCGCACGACCTCCGCCAGTCTCCGGGGCGGCGCCGCGCCCTCGCAGTACACCTCGACGTACGCCTCCGTGCGCCAGCCCAGTGCCGACGGCTTCACCGTGGCCGTGAACCCGGTGATCACACCCGTCTCGCGCAGCCGGTCCACCCGGCGCTTGACCGCTGTCGACGACAGGCCGACGGCCGCGCCGATCTCGGCGAAACTGGTCCTGGCATTCGCCATCAGAGCGGTGACGATCTTCCGGTCGAGCTCGTCGAACGGCGCTGGCCTGCTGTTCATGCGGGCACTGTATCCAGCGAGAAGGTCCATGCTGCGCACATGTCCAGGCGTGCGGAATGCTCCTACACTCCACGTTCATGCTGCGTGCCCTCGCCGTCGACGACGAACGCCCCTCCCTCGAGGAGTTGTTGTATCTGCTCCATGCGGATCCGCGTATCGGCAGCGTCGAGGGCGCGAGCGACGCGACGGAGGCGCTGCGCCGCATCAACCGCGCCCTGGAGTCCGGGCCCGGTGGGCCCGACGCGATCGACGCGGTCTTCCTCGACATCCACATGCCCGGACTCGACGGCCTCGAGATGGCCCGGCTGCTGACCGGCTTCGCCCGGCCGCCGTTCGTCGTGTTCGTCACCGCCCACGAGGGCTTCGCCGTCCAGGCCTTCGACCTCAAGGCGGTCGACTACGTCCTCAAACCCGTGCGTCGTGAGCGGCTCGCCGAGGCCGTGCGCCGGGCCGCGGAGCTGCGGGAGGCGACCCCGCTGATACCCGTGCACGAGCCCGACCCGGACCACATATCCGTGGAGCTAGGCGGTGTGATGCGGTTCGTGCCCGTCGAGGACATCACACATGTGGAGGCACACGGCGACTATGCCCGTCTGCACACCGCCCACGGCAGCCACCTCGTCCGCATCCCGCTGTCCACGCTGGAGGAACGCTGGCGCACACGCGGGTTCGTCCGCATCCACCGCCGCCACCTCGTCGCCCTGCGCCACATCGACGAACTCCGCCTGGACACAGGCACGGTGAGCGTCCTCGTCGACTCCGTCGAACTCCAGGTCAGCCGGCGTCACGCCCGTGAGCTGCGGGACCTGCTCATGCGCCGGACCACGGGCCGGTGAGGGGCAACGGCGTGCCCCAGGACCCCACCGAACGGCGTGTCGTCGTCACCGGTCCGCCCCGGCGCACTCGCAGGACCTCCGCGTACTACCGGCCCCGGACCGAGATCGACGAGCAGACCACCCTCGGCCACACCTATGTCCGTTCGCTGATGCGCAGTCAGCTGCGCGTCGCCGTCGTCGTGTTCACGGTGCTGGTCCTCCTGGTGGGGCCTCTGCCGCTGGTCTTCGCCACCACACGCAACGTGGGCCTCGAATGGCTCGTGCTAGGCTTCTGCCTCTACCCGGCGCTCGTCCTGCTCGCCCGCTGGTACGTGCGCCGCGCCGAGCGCAACGAGAGGGACTTCGTCCGTCTCGTCGAGGACCGCTGAGGCGCCGCCGTGAACCAGAACTACGCCGTTCCCGCGGTCGCACTGGTCGTCCTCACCACCGTCCTCGTCGGTGCCTTCGGGCTGCGCATCTCCCGCACCACATCCGACTTCTACGTCGCCTCCCGGACGGTGGGGCCCCGACTGAACGCCGCCGCGATCAGCGGCGAGTACCTCTCCGCCGCCTCCTTCCTCGGCATCGCGGGACTCGTTCTCGTCCAGGGCCCCGACATGCTCTGGTACCCGGTCGGCTACACCGCCGGATATCTCGTCCTGCTCCTGTTCGTGGCCGCTCCGCTGCGCCGTTCGGGCGCCTATACGCTGCCCGACTTCGCCGAGGCCCGGCTGGCCTCGCACCCGGTGCGCAGGCTCGCCGGGGCCTTCGTCGTCGGTGTCGGCTGGTTGTACCTCATGCCCCAGCTCCAGGGCGCCGGGCTCACCTTGACCGTGCTCACGGGTGCGCCCGACCCGCTCGGCGGCATCATCGTCGCGGTCGTGGTCGTCGCGACCGTCGCTGCCGGCGGTATGCGCAGCATCACCTTCGTCCAGGCGTTCCAGTACTGGCTCAAACTCACCGCTCTGCTCGTCCCCGCGCTCTTCCTGGTGCTGGCCTGGCAGGGCGACGGGGCGCCGCGCGGCGCCTTCGCCGAGCCGGCGACGTTCCGCGACCACCGTGTCGTGCGGATCGAAGAGAGCGTCGACCTGAAACTGTCCCGCCCGCTCGACGTCACGGCGACGGGCGCGGTCGACGGACGGCGGTACGCGGAGCAGCGCGTGGACCTCCCCCCGGGCGTCCACCACATCGAACGCGGTACCCGGCTCACGTTCGGCGAGGGCGACCCCGTCCCCATCGCCGACGGCGACAGTAACGGCGACATGTCGACATCGCCGGCGTCCGGCAGTGAGGACCGCCCTCTGTACGCCACGTACGGGCTGATCCTCGCCACCTTCCTGGGCACCATGGGTCTCCCGCATGTCGTGGTCCGCTTCTACACCAGCCCCCACGGTGTCGCGGCCCGGCGCACCACGGTCGCCGTGCTCGCCCTGATCGGCGCCTTCTACCTCCTGCCTCCCGTCTACGGGGCTCTCGGGCGGCTCTACGCCCCCGAACTCACCCTCAGCGGGGACGCCGACGCCGCCGTGCTGCTGCTGCCCGGCCGGATGATCGGCGGAATCGGCGCGGACCTGCTGGGCGCGCTGGTGGCGGGCGGGGCGTTCGCCGCCTTCCTGTCCACGGCGTCGGGGCTGACCATGGCGGTGGCCGGGGTGCTCACCCAGGACGTCCTGCCGTCGCGGGGCGTGCGCCACTTCCGGCTCGGCACGGTGCTGGCCATGGCGGTGCCGCTGGCGGCGAGCGTCCTGGTCGGCGGGCTCCCCGTGGCCGACGCGGTGGGGCTCGCGTTCGCCGTGTCCGCCTCGTCGTTCTGTCCGCTGCTCGTGCTGGGCATCTGGTGGCGACGGTTGACCCCGCCGGGAGCCGCTGCGGGCATGGTGACGGGGGGCGGTTCGGCGTTCGTCGCCGTCACGGCGACCATGGCGGCCTATCCGGGCTCCGGGACCCTGCACACCCTGCTCGCCTGGCCCGCACTCTGGTCGGTGCCGCTCGGATTCCTGACCATGGTGCTGGTGTCCCTGGCGACGCCGGGGCGGGTGCCGGCCGGGACGGCGGCGATCCTGGCCCGGTTCCATCTGCCCGAGGAACTGCGGGCGGAGGTGAACACATGAGCGGTTTCCTCGCGGGGCTGTGTGTGGCCGTACTCCCGCTGCTGGCCGCCGGCTTCTGGCTGGGACGGCGCACCGCACGCCCCGAGAGCCTCGGCGGGCTCGGCACTCCCGTCGAACACGCCACCTTCCAGACCCTGCACACGGCCTCACTGGCCGCGCCGCCACTGCGCGCGGGGCTCACCGAGGAGACGGCCCGCAAATCCGCGCGCCGGCTGCGCACCCTGCTCGGCACCGACGCGCTGTGCCTCACCGACACGGAGAGGGTGCTGGCCTGGGACGGCGCCGGGGAACACCATCGCGACGAGGTGCTGGGGCGGCTCGTCGGCCCGCTGGAGACCGGCCGCGGCGAGGCCTTCCGTCTGCGGTGCGGCGAGCCGGACTGCCCGCTGCGCTGGGCCGTCGTCGCCCCGCTCACCGTCGACGACCGGGTGCACGGGGCCCTGGTGGCCTGCGCGCCCCGTGAGTCCGCCGTGCTCGTCCGGGCGGCCGGTGAGGTCGCGCGCTGGGTCTCGGTGCAACTGGAGCTGGCGGACCTCGACCAGTCCCGTACCCGGCTGATCGAAGCCGAGATCAAGGCCCTGCGCGCCCAGATCTCCCCGCACTTCATCTTCAACTCGCTCGCCGTGATCGCCTCGTTCGTGCGCACGGATCCGGAGCGTGCCCGCGAACTCCTGCTGGAGTTCGCCGACTTCATCCGCTACTCCTTCAGACGGCGCGGCGACTTCACCACACTGGCCGATGAACTGCACGCCATCGACCACTACCTGGCGCTGGTGCGGGCCCGCTTCGGCGACCGGCTCTCGGTCACCCTGCAGATCGCGCCCGAAGTGCTGCCGGTCGCCCTGCCGTTCCTGTGCCTTCAGCCGCTGGTGGAGAACGCCGTCAAGCACGGCCTGGAGGGGACGACCGACAAACGTCACATCAGCATCACCGCGCAGGACACGGGCGCCGAGGCCCTGGTCGTCATCGAGGACGACGGAGCCGGAATGGACCCGGAACTGCTGCGCCGCATCCTCGCCGGAGAGGTCAGCCCGTCGGGCGGCATCGGCCTGTTGAACGTGGACGACCGGCTCCGCCAGGTCTACGGCGACGACCACGGGCTCGTCATCGAGACCGCGGAGGACGCGGGCATGAAGATCACCGCCCGGTTGCCGAAGTACCAGCCGGGAGTGCACTCGGCGGGACGGCTGCCCCGGCAGTGACCGTCAGGTGTTGCGGGTCGCCACCATGCCGAGGGTGATCAGGCCGAGCACGACCCAGCCGAACCACAGCCAGCCGCTGCTGCCGAGCGCCACCGTGTAGGCCGTCACCACCACGAGCCCACCGACAGTGAGCACCCCCATCGCCTTCGTGGAACCGGGCATCGCAACACCCTCCTCATGGTTCGTCGACTCCCATGGTGCCCCCGTTCTGCCGGCGCACGGTACAGACGACCAGATGAGTTCCGGACGTCCAGGCACCATTGCCGGTCCACGAGGCCGCCTCGTAGCGGGACGGGTCGTAGCCGTACTCCCTCGGCGGCACGTCCCGCGCGCATGCCGCGTCCGAGAGGCTCTTGGCCTCGGTGAGAGTGATGTCCGGGCTCAGCCGGGTGAAACCGAGCACCTGCTGGTCGTGGCTCCCGGTGCAGGAGACCAGCCGGGCCAACCGCAGCGACGGTGCGTCCAGACAGTCCCGTTTCTGCATGTTGGCCGTGTCGACGAACGTCATGCCCGGCCTGCGGTGGTCCCCGAGCGGCCCGTACACCGGCCCGTGTGCGCCCAGCACCAGGCAGGCGGTGCGCCGCCCGGCCGCCTCGAAACCCGCCGGGGTCGGGACCACGGCGAAGCTGCGGACGTCCGCGAGTCTTTCGCGGACCTCCTGCGTGCGCTGCTCGCACTCGGTGGGACCACGTGTGTGGGCCTCGTCGGCGGACGCGTTCGTGACCACGGCCATGACCTGCCCGTCCGGGCTCTTCTCGGCACAGCCCGGGGCCACGGACAGCCGGGGCGTGCCGCCCTGGAAGGGATCGCCGGGCCAGTCGGCGACGACACAGTCCCCGTCCCTCAGGGGACGGGCGAGGGCGATCGCGTCGCCGTAGGGTTTCGCCGAGCCGTCGTCCGGCCGGTGCGCCGTCGCGTACCAGACCCCGCCCAGGGCGAGGACCAGACCGAGGCCGCAGGCGGCCAGTGCGCGCAGCACCTGAGACCGCCTCGGATGCCGCTCGCGGAGGGTGAGCGGCGGGCCGAACCCGGGTGCGGCCGGGCCGCCGAGCACGTCGCGTCCGTACGACGCGGAGGGGGGGACCGGGGGCCCGGAGTGTGCGGGCGTTCCGGCCGCCGACTCCGCAGCGGTCGGTGCCCCGCCCCGGTTGCCGCGCCCCGAGGCCGGGCCGAACCCGTCCGCCGCCGTGCGGTGCGAGGTCTCGGTGCGCGCCTCGGACCTCTCCCAGGACGGCTGCGACCCCAGGTCCACCCCGGGTCGCGGGGGCGACTGCGGGGCGACGATCGCCGCCAGCGCGGCGGCGGCACCCGCCGCCGAGATCCGCAGGGCCGGGTCCTTGGCCAGGATCACGTCCAGCAGCGGCTCCAGCGCCCCGGCGCGCTCCGGGGGCCGGGGTTCCTCCAGCACCACTGCGGTGACCTCGGCCAGATGTGTGTCCCGTTCGAAGGGCCCGCATCCCTCCACCGCGAAATACAGCGTGCAGCCCAGTGAGAACAGGTCGGCGGCGGGGGTCGGCGGACCGCCGGTCGCACGCTCCGGCGCCAGATAGCCCGGCGTGCCGACGAGGGCGGACGTCAGCGTGTACCGGGTCTCGCCCGTGTCGGGCTGCACCGAGATGCCGTAGTCGGTGAGCAGGACGCGGACGTATGGCGTTCCCGTGCGGTCCGGCGCCAGCAGGATGTTCGCCGGTTTCACGTCCCGGTGCATGACGCCCCGCTCGTGTCCCGCGGTGAGCGCGTCCAGCACGGCGAGCCCGATCCTGGCGCACTCGGCCGGGGCGAGGGGACCGCGTCGGAGCACCAGGTCGCGCAGGTCGAGCGCGCCCGCCACGTACTCCATGACGATCCACGGCAGACCCTCGTGCTCCAGTACGTCGTGCACGGTCACCACGTGCGGGTGGCCGCGCAGACCCGCCGCGTGCCGGGCCTCGGCGCGGGCCCTGGCGACCCGGGCCGCCCGTTCCTCCGTCGCCTCGACCGGATCGCGGAACACGATCTCCTTGAGGGCGACCTCACAGGCCAGTCGCCGGTCGTGGGCGAGCCAGACATGGCCCATGGCGCCCGCGCCGAGCCGGTTCAGCAGAAGGTAGCGGCCGCCGATGACGCGACCCGCTCCGGACTGCGGTGATCCTGAAGGCATCCGGTCGCTCCCCGGTCTAGGTCGTGCCGGTCTAGGTCGTGCCGGCCGTGGGCGAGCCCGTCGCGGGAGCGCGTGTGACCGGCGGCTCACTCGTGCCCGGTGCGCTGGTCGCCGGTTTGCCCGAGGTGGGCTTGCTCGTGGTGGGTCTGCCGGTCACGGGTGCGCCGGTTACGGGTGCCGAGGAGATCGGTGCGCTGCTGGTGGCGGGCCTGCCGGTGGACGGTGCGCCGGTCGTGCCCGGTGCCGAGGTGGAAGCGGGCGCACTGCTCGCCGGCGGGGCGTTGCTGGATTCGGGCGGGCGGGTGCTCGCCGTCGGGGAGTACGGGGCTCCCGGGGTGCGTCCACCGCTCGCCGGCGGCGACCCGTTCGACGCGGGCGGTGAGGAGGCCGCACCGCTGCCGGCCGGCGCATCCGTCATCCCGGGCCGCGTCTCGCTCGACGTCGGGGGAGCGGAGGTTCCGCCCTTCGTCCCCCCGGCCGTCTCGCCGCCGGTGCCCGCGCCGGTGCCGCCAGGGGTGGTGCCATGAGGTCCGTTCGTGTCGCCCCTGTCCACCGACAGGGTCACGTACTGGCCGAACGCCAACTCGGTACCCGGCCCGGGGTCCGAGCCCGTGACCGCGGCGTCGTCGGGCGGCGCCCCCTGACCCGCGTAGGCGACCGCGAGTCCCTCGGCCACCAGCCGCTGAACCGCCGGGGAGTAGTCCATCCCCGCCAGCTCGGGCACCTTGTGCCGCACCTGGGTGTCGAAGGGCTTGTCCTGGCCACCGGTCGTACCGACGGGCCGGTCGAGCCCGCGGTCCGGGTCTTCGACGTCGACGAGCGCGAGCCGGGCCAGCGGGCGCGGTGCGGGCCTGACCGTCACCACGGAGGCGCGGTCGTACCCGGGCCATTTCTTGTTGCCGTCCTCGAACTCGACCGAGATCCGGGTGCTGTCACCCTGGAAGGGGCGCAGCGGATTTCCGCACGAGCACTTCACCGTGGGCTGCCCCTGCTCGTCCACCAATACGGCGATTCCGGCCTGGAGCAGGGAGTTGAAAGGTGTTGCCCTGCCTTTCTTGTAGTCGTGGTTCCGCACGAGAGTGTCGTGGCGCAGAAGTACGGGTGTGAGCCGGTCCAGATAATCCGGGATCTCCGCCTCGGTGATTCCCTCGACCTGCGCCCAGACCGTGGCCTTTTGGCCGTTCTTCGGATCGGTGAGAAATTCCTTCAGCCGTTCGACGTCACAGACCGTCGGCTTCCGTGAACCGCCGTAGAGCCCGGGTGTGTTGCCGGCCTGCAGGCCGCCGGGGGCCTGCCGTGCCCGGACGGAGGCGTCGTGGCCGAGGCCGCTGCGCTCGTCGAAGAAGGGCGCGAGCGACGGAACTCCGGTCGCGACGGCCTTCACCGCGAACAAGTGTGCGTCTTTGCTGCATCCGCTGAGAACCAGTGTGGCGACCAGAAGGAAGCCGATCCTCCGGGCCGTCGATTTCCCGGCAATATGCAGAAACGCGTGCAGTGTCATCACCGCTCCCCCCAGCGGTCCCCCTCACCCTGCGAAGCTGAGGCAGGGTGTCACGCACCAGGTTACCGAATGGGGCGGCATTTCAGGCGGGCTGAAATGAAAGGGAATTGAGCGGTGTGACAGAACTCAGTGACCGCGTGCGTTGAGTGAGGCGAGATAGGCGTTGTACGCCTCGAGTTCCTTGTCGCCGTCGCGGTCCGCGGCCCGGTCCTTCCGCTTCGCCTGCCGCTGCTCGGAGCCGTACCACTGGAAGAGCAGTGCCAGGAGCACGAGCACGGACGGGATCTCGCTGAACGCCCAGGCGATGCCGCCCGCCGCGGTCTGGTCCGACAGGGCGTCGATGCCGAGGGAGGCGGGCGGGTGCACGTAGGTGCCGACCATCGGCGAGGACGCCATCATCAATGCGATGCCGAAGAACGCATGGAACGGCATGCCGGCGAACAGCTCCAGCATGCGCATCAGATGGCCGGGACGGTGCGGCCCGGGGTCGATGCCCATGATGGGCCAGAAGAACACCACGCCGACGGCGAGGAAGTGCACCATCATCGCGATGTGCCCGGTCTTGGACTCCATCAGGAAGTCGAAGAGCGGGCTGAAGTACAGGCCGTACAGGCTCGCGATGAACAGCGGGATCGTGAACGCGGGGTGCGTGATGATCTGCATGTACCGGCTGTGCAGCAGCATCAGCAGCAGTTCGCGCGGCCCCTTGCGGTCGCGGCCCGCGGTCGGCAGCGCGCGCAGCGCCAAGGTGATCGGGGCGCCGAGCAGGATCAGGATCGGGGACAGCATGCTGATGACCATGTGCTGAACCATGTGCACGCTGAACATGACCATGCCGTAGTCGTTCAACTTGGTGCACATGGCGAGCATCACGGTCAGCACGCCGACCGTGTACGCGATCGTGCGGCCCACGGGCCACTTGTCGCCGCGGCGGACGAGCCGTGCGACGCCCCACCCGTACAGTGCGAGCCCGGCCAGGCAGGCGACGAGGAAGAAGGGGTCCGCGGACCACTCAAGACCCCGTCCCAGCGTGAACGGCGGCAGATCCATGGTCATGCCGTGCCCGCTGTGATCCATCCGCCGGCTCCTGTTTCGTGGGGGTGTGCGCTGTCTGTCCGCACCAGAGTAGAACCGCCCCCGGTCGCGGTCGCGACCGGGGGCGGCTGGGACCCGGCGGTGCCTACAGGACACACTCCGCTTCGGCGTACCGCTCCGACGGCACCGTCTTCAGCGTCTCCACCGCCTCCGCCAGCGACACCATCCGGATGTCGGTGCCGCGCAGTGCGGTCATCTTCCCGAACTCGCCCCGGTGCACCGCCTCGACGGCGTGCCAGCCGAAGCGGGTGGCGAGCACGCGGTCGTACGCCGTCGGCGTGCCGCCGCGCTGGACGTGCCCGAGGATCACGGGACGGGCCTCCTTGCCCAGCCGCTGCTCCAGCTCCACGGAGAGCTGGCGCGCGATGCCGGCGAAACGCTCGTGACCGTAGATGTCCTTGCCGCCCTCGTCGAACTCCATGGTGCCCGGCTTCGGCTTGGCGCCCTCCGCGGCCACGACGATCGCGAACCGCTTGCCGGCGTCGAACCGCTCACCCACCCGGGCGGCCAACTCCTCGATGTCGAAGGGGCGTTCCGGAACGACGATCGCGTGGGCACCGGCGGCCATGCCGGAGTGCAGCGCGATCCAGCCGGTGTGCCGGCCCATGACCTCGACGATCAGCACCCGCTGGTGTGACTCGGCGGTGGTCTTCAGCCGGTCGAGGGCGTCGGTGGCCACTCCCACGGCCGTGTCGAAGCCGAAGGTGACGTCCGTGACGGCGATGTCGTTGTCGATGGTCTTGGGCACGCCGACGATCGGCAGCCCGTTGTCCGACAGCAGCCGGGCCGCCTTGAGCGTGCCCTCACCGCCGATCGGGATGATGGCGTCGAGACCGAGCTCCTGGACATGGCCTCTGGCCCGCTCCACACCGTCCCGCAGATGCTCGGGCCGGACCCGGGAGGAGCCGAGGACGGTGCCGCCGAGAGCCAGGATGCCGCTCACCGCGTCGAGGTCGAGCTTGAGGTAGTCGCACTCCAGGAGGCCCTTCCAGCCGTCGCGGAAGCCGATGACCTCGTCGCCGTGGTCGACGACGGCACGGTGCACGACGGACCGGATGACGGCGTTCAGGCCGGGGCAGTCACCGCCGGACGTGAGGACACCAATGCGCATAGCCCGAAATACCTTCTCGACGTGGGCCGGGGACCGGACCACGTTGTCCGGTTCGATCCCTGCCACCCTACCGGCGGAGGGGGGCGGGGCCGCACTGTGCGTCCGCCTGGTGGACGTGCCCGCTCAGCTGTGCGGACAGACCGTCAGACGGGCCGGTCACGCCCTTTCGTCCGGTGGGTGTACGTACCACCGGGCGGGCGCCGGGGAGCCGTTTCAGGGCCGAGGCGCGGGCCTCAGGCGGGCTGCTGGGCCGCCGCGATGCGCTCGTTGCGCAGCGCCTCGTACCAGCGGTCCTCGACCGGCGGCAGCGCGTTCACATCGAGCGCCAGCTTCAGCAGCATGTCGGCGATCTGCGGATTGCGCGCCAGGACCGGCCCGTGCATGTACGTGCCGAAGACCGTGTCGTTGTACGCGCCCTCCGTGCCGTCTCCCGTGCCGTTGCCCCTGCCGAGCCGCACCTGGGCGAGCGGGCGGGCGGTGGGGCCGACGTGGGTGAGGCCCTGGTGGTTCTCGAAGCCGGTGAGCTGGGGCAGGCCCAGACGGGGGTCGATGTCCGCGAGCACGTCGCCGACGCACCGCTCGCCCTCGCCGCGCACCGACACCACGTCGAGCAGGCCGAGGCCCTCCTCCCGCTGACCGAGGTCGTTGATGAACTCGTGGCCGAGGATCTGGTAGCCGGCGCAGACCGAGAAGACGATCGCGCCGTTCTCGACGGCCCGGTACAGACCGCGGTCACGGCGCAGCCGCTCCGCCGCGAGCCGCTGCGGACGGTCCTCGCCGCCACCGATCAGGTAGATGTCGCCGGAGGTGGGGATCGGCTGGTCGCTGCGCACGTCCAGGCGCGCCACATCGAGGCCGCGCTGGCGGGCCCGGCGCTCCACGACGAGGGCATTGCCCTGGTCGCCGTACGTGCTCAGCAGGTCCGGGTAGATCCACACCAGACGCAGGCTGTTGTCACTCATCGAAGATCGTCCTTAGTGGTCAGTTGCCGACGCGGCGGCGCAGGTCCTGGAACGCCGTGTAGTTCGCGATGACCTCGATCCGGCCGGGCGGTGCCTGCTGGACCGCCTGGTCGAGGCTCTCGCAGACCTGGAAGGACTGGTTGGCGACCTCCAGGCGCACGGCGAGGTCCAGCTTGCGGTCGCCGATGACGAAGATCGGGTGGCCGGTCAGTCGCGTGTAGTCGACGTCCCACAGCCAGGAGGTGTCGGTGCCGTCCGCGCCGCGCGCGTTCACCGAGAGGATCACCGGGGTCGGCGGCGGGTCGATGAGCGAGAAGGTCTCCAGCCAGCCGGCCGGGTTCTTCGCGAGCAGCAGGCGCAGGTCGCGACCCTGGAACTGGACGACGTCGTAGCGTCCGGCCACCGCCTGGACCTGGTACATGCGCTCCAGGGCGACCTGCGGGGGCACGCCGAAGACGGCGGCGACCGCGGCCGAGCTGGCGGCGTTGGCCTTGTTGGCCCGGCCCGGCAGCTGGAGGTGGATCGGCCAGGCGGAACCGTGCGGGTCGAGGACATGGTCGCCGGACAGCGCCCAGGACGGGGTCGGCCGGCGGAAACCGCACTCGCCGCAGTACCAGTCGTCGCCGGGGCGCTGCATCACACCGCCGCAGGACGGGCAGGACCAGGCGTCGTCCTTCCACATCTGCCCGGCGGCGACCCAGACCACGTTGGGCGAGGAGGAGGCGGCCCAGACGACCAGCGGGTCGTCCGCGTTCGCGACCACGACGGCCTTGGAACCGGCCAGGCCCTCGCGCCAGTTCTCCGCGAGCATACGGGTCTCGGCGGCGCGGTCGAGCTGGTCGCGGGAGAGGTTGAGCAGCGCGATGCACTTCGGGTCGGTGTCCCGGGCGACCCCGGCGAGGTACTTCTCGTCGACCTCGATGACGCCGAACTTGGCGTCCGAGCCGCCGGACAGCGCCGAGGTGATGCCCGCGGGCATGTTGGCGCCGAGCGCGTTGGAGACGACCGGTCCCGCGGCGCGCAACGCCTCGGCGATCAGCCGGGTGGTCGTGGTCTTGCCGTTGGTCGCCGAGACCAGGATCACGTCCAGGTTCTGAGCCAGCCGGGCGAGAAGGTCGGGGTCGAGTTTGAGCGCGACTCGGCCGCCGATCACCGATCCGCTTCCGCGTCCGGCGGCGCGAGATGCCGCCGCGACCGCCTTGCCCGCGGTCACGGCGAGCTTGGCCCGCGGCGTCAGCGGGTCCGAGTTGCCTGCCATCAGTTCTCGATCCTCCTTGCATACGGCGCCGCGCCCTGTCCCGGCAACGTGTGGACCTCAGCCTATCGAGATCCGTTCGCGCACCCGAATCGTGGCACCACCCCGATGTTCGCGCCGCCTTGAGGACCGTACCCTTGCCGCCATGCGACACGGCTCGATCCCGGGCGCCCGAGGGCGCGTGAGGCCCGTCACCCTGCTCGGTGACCCGGTGCTGCGCACACCGTGCGAGCCGGTCACCGGCTTCGGCCCCGAACTGGCCCTGCTCGTCGAGGACATGTTCGCCACGATGTACGCCGCCCAGGGGGTGGGGCTGGCGGCGAACCAGATCGGGGAGCCGCTGCGGGTGTTCGTGTACGACTGCCCGGACGACGAGGAAGTCCGCCATTTGGGGCATGTGGTGAACCCGCGGCTGGTCGAGTCCGACGGAGTCGTGCTGCGTGGTCCGGAAGGGTGCCTCTCGCTGCCGGGCCTCGAGGCGGGTACCGCGCGGTACGACCATGCGGTCGTCGAGGGCTTCACGGTGGACGGCGAGCCGGTCACGGTGCACGGCACCGGGTGGTTCGCGCGATGCCTTCAGCACGAGTGCGACCACCTGGACGGAGGCCTGTACGTGGACCGGCTCGACGGCCGGCGTCGGCGCCGGGTGATGCGGCAGGCGGCCAGGGCGTCCTGGAGCCGCCGGGGTGCCGCCGCACCCCTGTAGGGCACCGGGCCGTGCCGACCTGCGCCGCGTGCGCGTGCGCGTGCCCGGCGACGGAGCTGCGGCCGCCGGGCATTTTTTCAGAACCCCGGGCCCCCCATGCGGTCCCCGGCGGCGGCCAGCCGGCCCCACAACAGGTCCGCCAGGCTCCGCACCAACTCCGCCCGGGAGCAGGGCCGCTCTCCGAGCCACCAGTCGCCGGCCGCGTGCATCATGCCGACGATGCCGTGGCCCCACACCCGGGCGAGCTGGTGGCTGCCCGGGCCGAGGTCCAGTCGCTCCTCGATGAACACGGCCAGCTCCTCGCCCATGCGGCGCAGTACCGGAACGGAATGCCGGCCCGTGTCGAAGCCCTGGTCGTGCTGCGTACCGCCCTCCGCCGGATGCATGAGGAAGCGATACACCTGCGGCCGGGCCTCGATCGCTGCGAGATAGGTGTCCAGCGTGGCCTCGACCCGCTCCCGCCGGTCGGCCGGGGCGTCCAGTGCCGCCCGCAGCGAGTCGAGCAGCGCGTCCGTGTGGCGCTTGGCGAGCGCGGCGTACAGGCCGCCCTTGTCGCCGAAGTGGCGGTAGAGGATCGGCTTGGTGATGCCGGCCTCGGCGGCGATGGCGTTCATCGAGGCGCCGGGGCCGTCGCGCAGCACCACCCGGTCGGCGGCCTCCAGCAGCTCGCGCCGTCGTCGGTCGGCGGACCGCTGCTGATCGGCCCGCTGCGTGGTGTCCATGATTTCTCCCCACCCGTGCTGTATCGGTGACGCCTGCGCAAACTAACACTGAAAGGCAGGTCGGTATCGAACGGGCTGCCGACCACCCGCTGAAGCCCTTCGGCTCCGGTCAGGGAGTTGACTTTCCTACTGGTGAGTAACAGACTTGCGGTTACCGCAAGTAACAGGTTAGCAGTGCTGGAGGGGACATGGCCGAGTTCACCATGGAGCTCAACGACGAGCAGAAGGAGGTCCGGGACTGGCTGCACGGCTTCGCCGCCGATGTCATCCGCCCCGCGGCCGCCGAATGGGATGAGCGTGAGGAGACTCCCTGGCCGGTCATCCAGGAAGCCTCGAAGGTCGGCATCTACTCCCTCGACTTCTATGCCCAGCAGTACTTCGACCCCACGGGCCTCGGCATCCCCATGGCGATGGAGGAGCTGTTCTGGGGCGACGCGGGCATCGCCCTGTCCATCGTCGGCACCGGCCTCGCCGCCGTCGGCGTCCTCGCCAACGGCACCGAGGAGCAGATCGGCACCTGGATGCCCCAGATGTACGGCGACCCCAACGATGTCAAGGTGGCCGCCTTCTGCTCCTCCGAGCCCGACGCCGGCTCCGACGTCGGTTCCATGCGCACCCGCGCGGTGTACGACGAGGCCAAGGACGAGTGGGTGATCAACGGCACAAAGACCTGGGCGACCAACGGCGGGATCGCCAATGTCCACGTCGTCGTCGCGGTTGTCGACCCCGAGCTGGGCTCCAAGGGCCACGCGTCCTTCATCGTCCCGCCGAACACCCCGGGCCTCGCCCAGGGCCAGAAGTTCAAGAAGCACGGCATCCGCGCCTCGCACACCGCCGAGGTGATCCTCGACAACGTGCGCGTCCCCGGCTCCTGCCTGCTCGGTGGCAAGGAGAAGCTGGACGAGAGGCTGGCCAGGGCCCGGGAGAAGGCCAAGGCGGGCGGGGTGGCGGTGCCCCCGGCCGAAGGCTGGGGGAGGGTGAAGAACGCCGCCATGGCCACGTTCGAGGCGTCCCGCCCTGCCGTGGGCGCGATGGCCGTGGGCACCGCACGGGCCGCCTACGAGGTGGCACTGGACTATGCGAAGACCCGTGAGCAGTTCGGGCGGCTGATCATCGACAACCAGGGCGTCGCCTTCCAGCTCGCCGACATGCGCACGCAGATCGACGCGGCGCGGCTGCTCGTGTGGCGCGCCTCGTGGATGGCGATCAACGGTAAGCCGTTCACTGCGGCCGAAGGCTCCATGTCGAAGCTCTTCGCCAGCGAGACGGCCAAGAAGGTCACGGCCCAGGCGATACAGATCCTCGGGGGCAACGGCTACACACGGGAGTACCCGGTGGAGCGGATGCACCGCGACGCGGCGATCTACACGATCTTCGAGGGCACGAGCGAGATTCAGCGGCTGGTGATCGCGCGTACCCTCTCGGGGATGCCGATCCGCTAGCTAGTGTGGCGACCGGAAAGGTTCACCGGTAAACCTTTCCGGCCACAGCACTAGTCAGCGGTGCTTGAGCGGCGTCAGCTGCTCGATGTCGTACCGCCTGCGCAGTTCCTCGATCGCCTCGTGATCCGGCGGACCGCCCTTCCCCAGGATCTCCAGCAGTTCCTCGAAGTACCGTTCGTGATCGGGCGGCGGGGACGCCTGGAAGAACATCTTCGCCGGGGTCTCCGTGGGGTTCGCGAAGGCGTGCGGGCACCCCGGCGGGACGACGATGATCGTGCCCGGGGTCGCCCGCACCACCCGGCTGCCCGATCCGGACTCCCACTCCTGCCAGTGGTCGGGGGTCCGTACGCGCGGTTCGAAGGCGAGCACGTCCAGCTCGCCTTCGAGCACGTAGAACAGCTCCTCGCTGCGCGTGTGCACATGCGCGCCGACATCGAATCCCGGCGGCACGATCACCTCGAACGTGGACGCCGTGCGCGAGTGCGAGCCCGTCACCTTGAACGTCACGTGCTGGGCCGGCGTGCGCACCACGCGCCCGTGGCCCGGCGGCACGAGCAGCCCTTCGCTCGCCCCGGCTTGCCGGCTCGCACCCGTGTCGTCGGTCGTCGCCGTTCCTTCGGTCGTCGTCATGAGCCGCTCACCATGTCACGGGCAGGGCCTCGGGCCCGCGGATCAACATGCCCTGCTTGAAAGGGACCTGGTCCGGCGGGACCGCGAGCCGCAGCTTCGGCATCCGGTCGAGAAGGGCGTCCACCAGCAGTGCGGCCTCCAGCCTGGCCAGCATGCCGCCGGGGCAGCAGTGCGGGCCGAAGCCGAACGCCACATGGGAGTTCGGGTACCGGGCGAAGTCGATCGCCTCCGGGTCCAGGAAGATGCCCGGATCGCGGTTCGCGGCCAGGTACGACACGTACACCGCCTCGCCCGCCCGGATGCGCACGCCCTGGATCTCCACGTCCTCCGTCGCGATGCGGGACAGCCCCACCGGATTGTGGTGCGGGATGTAGCGCAGCAGTTCGTCGACGGCCTGCGGCCGGATCTCCGGATCGGCCCGCAGCCGTGCGGCGAGTTCGGGGCGGGTCAGCAGGATGAAGAACAACTGCCCGCTGTTGGCCGTCACCGCCTCGCCGCCCATCTGCAGAAGCACGGCGAGTCCCACCGCCTCGTCGAGCGTCACCTCGCCCTGGCCCACGGCGGCGCCGAGCAGCGAGGTGACGTCTTCGCCGGTGCTGCCCTGACGGAGCCCGACGAGGTCGGCGAAGCAGGCGCGCATCTCCTCCTCGGCCTTCTCGCCGGTCCTCGCTCCGGGGGAGGAGGAGAGGACGAGCTGGGTCCAGGTGTGCATGTTCTGGCGGTCGGCGGCCGGTACGCCCATCAGCTCCGAGATCACGGCGATGGGGAAGGGGCCGAGGAGGGCCGCGCTCAGGTCGGCGGGCGGCCCGTCCTGGAGCAGTTCGTCGACGAGTTCGTCGAGCAGCATCCGCGACTTCTCGCGCACCCGGTCGACGCCGCGTGCCGTGAAGGCCGGCGCGACCGAGCGGCGCAGCCGGGTGTGGTCGGGCGGGTCGAGGAAGTCGACGGCACCCGGCCGCGGGACGAAGTGCGCGGGCAACCCGGTGACCCGGTGGTCCACCACCGCCTCGCGGCTGAAGCGGGGGTCGTTCGCCACCGCGCGCACGTCGTCGTAGCCGGTCACGAGCCAGGCCCAGCCGCTGCCGTCGGGCAGTTCGATCCGGGTGACCGGGCCCTTGTGCATCAGCTCGGCCAGTACCGGGTCGAAGTCCACACCCGTCAGCTCGGGGGTGGGCCAGGAGCGGACCGGCGGCATGGTGCCGTTGAGCGTCTCTTCGGTCATCTCATGCCGCCTCACTGTCCGTGTCGGTGGTCGTCTCACTTGGACCCGTTGGCGGAGATGTGCCATCGGCCCAGGGCCATCTCCGCGGTGATGCCCGGTCCGAAACCGGCCAGCAGCCCGCGGGCCGTGTGCTCCGCGCCTCCCGCCTCGAAGAGCCGGCGCAGGGCGTCCAGGACGACGGCGCTCGCGATGTTGCCGTACTCGGTGAGTGTGGCCCTGCTGAAACGGAAGGCCTCGGGCGGTACCTGGAGGAACTCGCTCAGGTCGTCCAGGATGCGCGGGCCGCCCGCATGGATGATGTAGAAGTCCAGGTCGGAGGCGTCCCAGCCATGCTGTCTCGCCAGTTCCTGCAGCGCGGGGGCGAGCGGTTCCATCGTGGTGGGAACCCGCTTGTCCAGCAGGAAATGGAATCCGGTGGCCCGGACGTCGTACGCGATCCACTCCTCGGTCTTGGGGATCAGGTACGAGCCGTTGCGCTCCAGCCTGATGCCGGTGCCGCCCTTGCCGCGCACGACCGCCGCCGCGATACCGTCGCCGAACAGGCCGTTGGACAGCAGCGAGCCGACGCCCAGGTCGGTGGGCTGGTAGCACAGCGAACAGAACTCGCAGGCCACGATCAGCGCGTTGGCGTCGGGGTAGGCCGTGCAGAAGTCGTGCGCCCGGTTGATGGCCGCTCCGCCGGCGGCACAGCCCAACTGGGCGATGGGTATCTGCCGGGTGTCGGTGTCGAAGTCCATCGAGTTGATCAGCCATGCGGTAAGCGAAGGCATCATGAAGCCGGTGCAGGACACGTAGATGATCACGTCGATGTCACGGGTGAGCAGCTCGGCGCCGTCCAGCGCCCGCCGGACGACCGCGGGGACACGGGCCTTGGCCTCGGCCTCGTAGAGGTTGTTGCGCTCCTCGAACCCAGGGTGCTTCAGCGTCTCCTCGATGGGCTGCACGATGTGCCGTGTGAGGACCCCGGTGTTCGCGATCAGTCGCAGTGCCAGCGGGAGTTGGGGGTGGTCCGGGTGACGGGATCGCGCGAGGTCCAGCGTCTCCTCCATCGTGATCACGTGTTCCGGCACGGAGACCGCGGGTCTGCACAGAGTCGCCATGGAGCGCGCCTTCTTTCGCCTTGGCGGGGGACTCCCGGTCCCCCGGCGGAAGGGGGTTCACCCGTCTGCGGGTGCCCACCCACGATCGCCCGGTGGCCCGGGGATATCGCGTCGGCTTACTCCACTTCAGCGACCGACGCAGAGTGAAAAGTCAGTCACTACGGGTGATGTCTGCTGGTCCGGACGGCCTACCGGCCAGCGTGCGGGAGCCGCGCGGACAGCGAGTGCCACGGCCGCCCTTCCCGCGGTCCTAGCGGAGTGAACTGTGCGCGATGCACGCCACGTCGATCCGGTCCGCGAGCTTCGCGAGCTCGATGGTCAGCGTCGCCACCGTGTCCTCGTCCAGCTCCTCCTGCCCGGACTCCACCAGCCGCACCCACCGGCCGCCGAGCGTGCGCAGCAGCTTGCTGACGTCCGCGGCGGCCACCTGCAACGTGCCGTGGTCGTCGACGATCAGAGGCAGAGTCACTTCGCGGTTCACAGAGGGGATCGTAACCGCGGAACCTTCACGCCCCGTGCCATACCGTGGTGATGTTGCAGAACTCGCGGATTCCGTGTTCGGACAACTCCCGGCCGTGCCCGGAGCGCTTGACACCGCCGAACGGGAACGCCGGATGGGACGCCGTCATCCCGTTGACGTACACGCCGCCCGCCTCGAGATCCTGCACGAAGCGGTCGAGTTCGACGCCGTTGTGCGTCCAGACGTTGGAACTCAGTCCGAACGGCGAGTCGTTCGCCACCGCCACCGCCTCGTCGAGGTCGGCGACCCGGTACAGCGTGGCGACCGGACCGAACGCCTCCTCGCGGTGGATGCGCATCCGGGGGGTGATGCCGGCCAGGACCGTCGGCGGGTAGAACCAGCCCGGCCGGGCGGGGCGCTCGCCACCGCACAGCACATCCGCGCCGGCCCCGACCGCGTCGACGACGAGGTCCTCCAGGTCTGCGCGGCCCTGCTCGGTGGACAGCGGCCCCACGTCGGTCTCCTCCTCCATGGGGTCGCCGACCCTCAGGGCCCGCATGCCGGCCGTGAACCGCTCGGCGAAGGCGTCGAACACGTCCGTGTGCACGATGAACCGCTTGGCGGCGATGCACGACTGCCCGTTGTTCTGCACCCGTGCCGTCACCGCGACCCCGGCGGCCCGGTCGAGCTCCGCGGAGGGCATGACGATGAACGGGTCGCTGCCGCCCAGTTCCAGGACCGTCTTCTTGATCTCGTCCCCGGCGACCGAGGCGACGGAACGGCCCGCGGGCTCGCTGCCGGTGAGCGTCGCCGCCTTGATCCGCGGGTCGCGCAGCACCCGCTCGACCGCACCCGAGCCGATGAGCAGAGTCTGGAAACAACCCTCGGCGAAGCCCGCCCGGCGGAAGAGGTCCTCCAGGTAGAGCGCCGTCTGCGGGACGTTCGAGGCGTGCTTGAGCAGTCCGACGTTGCCCGCCATCAGCGCGGGCGCCGCGAACCGGACGACCTGCCACATCGGGAAGTTCCACGGCATCACGGCGAGGACCGGGCCGAGCGGCCGGTAGCGCACGAGCGCCCAGGAAGCACCCGAGTCCTTCACATCCCGCTCGGCGGGTTCCTCGTCGGCGAGCAGCTGCTCGGCGTGGTCGGCGTACCAGCGCATCGCCTTGGCGCACTTGGCGGCCTCCGCTCGGGCCTGCTTGATCGGCTTGCCCATCTCGGTGGTCATCACCCGCGCGATGTGCTGCTGGTCCTCGTCGAGCAGGTCGGCCGCCCTGTTCATGCGCAGCGCCCGTTCGGCGAACGTGGTCGTACGGTGGCTGCGGAACGCGGCATCGGCGGTGGCGAGCCTGCGCTCGATCTCTTCCTCGCCCAGGGCGTCGTACGTCTTGAGCGTCTCGCCGGTCGCCGGGTTCACGGTGGCGATGGGCATGGCTGACCTCCTGAGAACAGGCTCTGACTCGACCTTCCCGCGCGACGGCGGCCACCGCAACGCGTACTGCGCTCTCAGCCCGAGTGCTCCGCGAGCCGGTCGAGAAACGCCGCCTGTGCCTTCACGATCAGATCCCGGGCCCGGTCGAGGCCGAACCACTCCACGCGGTCCAGTTCGGGGAACTCCTTCATGAGTCCCGACCTCGGCGGCCACTCCATCGTGAAGGTACCCGGCACGACCGCCGCCGGGTCGAGGTCCGCTTCGACCGCCCAGGCCGTGACGATCTTGCCACCCGCCTGCCGCACCTCCCCGAGCGGGTGGGCCGCCCCGTCTGGCGGCGGCAGCCCCAGCTCCTCCTGGAACTCGCGGCGCGCGGCATCCCACGAGGGTTCGCCGGGCTCGTACTCGCCCTTGGGCACGGTCCACGCCCCGGCGTCGTGGCGGGCGAAGAACGGGCCACCCATATGGCCGAGCAGCACCTCCAGCCCGTGATCGGTGTGCCGGAACAGCAGCAGACCGGCGCTGCGCCTCGCCTGAGCGCTCACGGCGCCACCTCCGGGTGAGCGGCCAGCAGCGTCTCGACGGTGTCGGCCTCCTCGGGCCGCTTGTCCTCCCGGTAGCGCACCACCCGGGCGAACCGCAGGCTGACGCCCGCCGGGTAGCGGGTCGATCTCTGCAGTCCGTCGTAGGCGATCTCGACGACCAGTTCGGGTCGTACCGTCACCACCCAGCCGTTGTCGTCCACGGCCAGTTCCCGGAGCCGCTCGGTCTGCCAGGCGAGCATCGCGTCCGTCATGCCCTTGAACGTCTTGCCCAGCATGGCGAAGGAGCCGTCAGGGTTGCGGGCGCCGAGGTGGAGATTGGAGAGCTTGCCGGTACGGCGGCCGTGGCCCCACTCGGCGGCCAGCACCACCAGGTCGAGGGTGTGGACGGGCTTGACCTTCAGCCAGGAGGCACCGCGCCGGCCCGCGCTGTAGGTCGCGTCGAGCGCCTTGACCACCACGCCTTCGTGGCCCCGATGCAGGGTCTCGGCGAGGAAGTCCTCGGCGGCGGAGACGTTCTCGGGCCCCTCCACCAGAGTGCGCCGCACCCGCATCGGCTCCGGGACGAGCCGGGCCAGCTCCGCGTGACGCTCCGCGAACGGCAGGTCCAGCAGATCCCGGTCGTCCATGAGCAGCGCGTCGAAGAACACGGGGGAGACGGGAACGGCGGCCGCGGCCGCCGCAACGTCCACTCGCGACCCCACGCGCCCGGCGGTCTCCTGGAACGAGCGCGGCCGCCCCTCCACGTCCAGGGCGATGACCTCGCCGTCGAGGACGAACCGTTCGCCCGCCAGGCCCAGGGCGGCCGAGGTCACCTCGGGCAGCCGGTCGGTGATGTCGTCCAGCGTGCGGGTGTGGATGCGTACGTCGTCGCCGTCCCGGTGGACCTGGACGCGGATGCCGTCGAGCTTCTCCTCGACGGCGCAGGCACCCAGCTTCGCGACCGCTTCCGCGACCGAGGACGCCGTCTGCGCGAGCATCGGCAGCACCGGGCGGCCCACCGTGAGCCGGAACCGGTCGAGGACCGAGGGACCGTCGGCGAGCAGGCCCTGCGCGACGTTCTGGAGCGATCCGGCGAGCATGACCGCCCTGCGGACGTCCGCAGGGGCGGCCCCCGTCGCCTCGGCCAGCCCCTCGACGGCGAGGGCGTCGAGGGCACCTTGCCGCACCTCCCCGGTGAGCAGGGCGATGAGGAACCGCTGCTCGTCCTCCGTGGCCGCCGCCAGCAGCTCGCCCACCAGCCGTTTGCGTCCGGCCTGCGAGCCGGCACCGGTCACCGCCCCGATCCGGGTCAGCCGGCCGTCCACGTCGCGCACGGTGAGCGTGGGCTCGGCGGCGGGCGGAACCGGCTGACCGAGCAGCTTCCACCCGATGCCGAGCCGGCCCTGCGGCAGGCGCCCGGCCAGATACGGAATGACGATCGGCACGTCGTCCGCGTCCGCGGCCCGGAACAGCTCGCCGAGCAGCGCGATCTTCCGGGATCGCGCCGATGTGGCGGCGACGTCCCTGGACACCTGGGCGAGCCGGCTCAGCAGCATGCAGTCATGGTGCACCGTGGGCGGCCGGTCTACACCCGTGCGATCGCGTCCAGGTCGGCCATCAGCAGCTCACCGTTGATCGCGGCCCCGGCCCGGTAGCCGCGGCTCGCCGCGTTCACGACCTGCTCCGCGAAACCACTCGCGTTGCCCGCCGCCCACAGACCGGGCACGGTGGTCTGTCCCCGCTCGTCGACCACCGGGTAGGTGCCGAACGGGGACTCGCTCTGCTCGGCACCGAGCCGCTGGAACAGACCGGTCCGCGGGACGGGGCGGGGCGCCACGAACAGCACCGAGCGCTCGTGGGCCGTGCCGTCGGTGAGCCGGACACCGGTGAGCCGGTCGTCGTCCACCAGCAGCTCCGCCACCTCGCCCGCAACCGTCGCGACCCCGGCCGCCGCGAGCCGGCGCCGGTCCTCGTCGGAGAGTTCGTCCTCGGTGACGGAGTGCAGGAACAGGGTGACGTCCTTGGACCACTGGGAGACCATCAGCGCCTGGTGCACGCTCATCGGCGTCGAGGCGAGCACCCCGAACGCCTGGTCGCGCACCTCCCAGCCGTGGCAGTACGGGCAGTGCAGCACATCGCGCCCGAAGCGCTCGGCGACGCCGGGAACGGCGGGCAGCTCGTCCTTCAGGCCCGTGGCCACCACCAGTCGCCGGGCGTGCAGGTTCCGCCCTTCCCCGAGCGTCACCTCGAACTCCCCCTTCGCGTCCCGGATCGCGTCCGTCACCCGGCCGCGCAGGAGCTCCACGCCGTACCGTGCGATCTCCTCCCGTCCCACGGCGAGGAACTCGGCCGGCGGCACGCCGTCACGTGACAGGTATCCGTGCATGTGCGCCGCGGGCGCGTTGCGCGGCTCGCCCGCGTCGACGACGAGCGTGCGGCGCCGCGCCCGCCCCAGGACCAGGGCCGCCGACAGTCCGGCCGCACCGCCGCCGACGACGATCACTTCGTACTTCTCGGTCATGGTGACCACCTCCGCCGAGACGGTCGCCCGGTCACTGCCGGATTGACAAACAAGTTTGCCGGAACTGCAATACGTGGCGTGGGTACGGACGAGGTTCTCGCGGGCGTGGGTCCCCGGCTGCGGCGGATCCGGAAGGAGCGGGAGGTGACCCTTGCGGGGCTTTCCGAGACGACCGGCATCTCTGTGAGCACCCTCTCGCGGCTGGAGTCGGGGCTGCGCAGACCCAGCCTCGAACTGCTGCTGCCGATCGCACAGGCGCACCAGGTGCCGCTGGACGAGCTGGTCGGTGCCCCGCCGGTGGGGGACCCGCGCGTACGGGCCGAGCCGATCGTGCGCTATGGCCGTACCCACTGGCCGCTCACCCGCCAGCCCGGCGGTCTGCAGGCCTTCAAGGTGCACGAGCCGAAGCGGAGGCTCGAACCGGATCCCCGCACACACGAGGGCTACGAATGGCTGTACGTGCTGTCCGGGCGGCTGCGGCTGGTCCTGGGCGAGCACGACGTCGTGCTCGGGGCCGGAGAAGCGGCCGAGTTCGACACCCGGGTCCCGCACTGGTTCGGATCGACGGGGGAGGGGCCGGTGGAGTTCCTCAGCCTGTTCGGTCCGCAGGGCGAGCGGATGCACGTACGGGCGCGGCCCCGCAGTTCGTGACGTCCAGCGTCCTTCGTTCGTGACGCACTCGACGGTTCCCCGATCGGCAAGCGACCGCTTAGTATGCGATCGGCTTCGGTCGGTCTCCCGACACTCTCCCGACACCGGTCGAGGCGCTCCGGAGGCGGACAATAAAAGCTGGAGGCCCCGCATGCAGGCATGGCACGTGCACGAGAACGGCGAGCCGAGCGAGGTGATGCGGCTCGAGGAGGTGGACCGGCCCACGCCGGGCGACGGCCAGATCCTGCTCAGGGTGCGCGCCGCGAACATCAACTTCCCGGACGCGCTGCTGTGCCGGGGCCAGTACCAGGTCAGGCCCCCGCTGCCGTTCACTCCGGGCGTGGAGATCTGCGGCGAGACCGAGGACGGGCGGCGGGTGATCGCCAACCCCGCACTGCCGTACGGCGGTTTCGCCGAGTACACCGTCGCCGACGCCGCGGCCGTGCTGCCCGCGCCGGACTCCCTCGACGACGCCGAGGCCGCCGCCCTGCACATCGGTTACCAGACGGGCTGGTTCGCACTCCACCGGCGGGCCGGTCTGGAAGCCGGCGAGACGCTTCTCGTCCACGCGGCGGCGGGTGGGGTCGGCAGCGCGGCGGTACAGCTCGGAAAGGCGGCCGGCGCCACCGTCATCGGCGTCGTCGGCGGGGCCGAGAAGGCCGCTGTGGCCCGGGAACTGGGCTGTGACGTGGTGATCGACCGGCGTGCCCAGGACGTCGTTGCGGCCGTCAAGGAGGCCACCGGGGGCCGGGGCGTGGACGTCGTCTTCGACCCGGTGGGCGGAGATGCGTACACGCAGTCCACGAAGGTGGTCGCCTTCGAGGGGCGCGTCGTCGTCGTGGGATTCGCGGGCGGGTCCATTCCCAGCCCGGCGCTCAACCACGCCCTGGTCAAGAACTACTCGATCCTCGGCCTGCACTGGGGCCTGTACAACACCAAGAACCCCAAGCTGGTCCAGCACTGCCACGAGCAGCTCACCGAACTGGCCGCCCGGGGTGCCATCAAGCCCCTCGTCAGCGAGCGGGTGCCGCTGAGCGGGGCGGCGGCCGCGGTCCAGCGTGTCGCCGACGGGGTGACCACCGGCCGGGTCGCCGTCGTACTCGAGAACGGAGCCGCCGTATGACCGACGCCGCCGAACTGCGCGACCGCACCCGGGAGTTGCTGGCCACACACCCGCCCGCCGACACCGACCGCCTCGACTTCCTCAGGGCCCGCTTCGATGCGGGGCTCGCCTGGGTGCACTACCCGGAGGGCCTCGGCGGCCTCGGCGCGCCTCGCTCGCTCCAGGCCGTCGTGGACGCCGAGCTGGAGACCGCGGGCGCCCCCGACAACGACCCCCGGCGCATCGGCATCGGTCTGGGCATGGCCGCTCCGACGATTCTCCGTTTCGGTACCGAGGGGCAGAAGCTGCGGTACCTCAGGCCGCTGTGGACGGGCGAGGAGGTGTGGTGCCAGTTGTTCAGCGAGCCCGGCGCCGGTTCCGACCTCGCGGCGCTCGGCACCCGGGCCGTCCGGGACGGCGAGCAGTGGACGGTCAACGGGCAGAAGGTGTGGACCTCCAGTGCCCATCTCGCCCGCTGGGCCATCCTCATCGCCCGCACCGACCCGGATGTGCCCAAGCACCAGGGCATCACCTACTTCATCTGCGACATGACCGACCCCGGCGTCGAGGTCCGGCCGCTGCGGCAGATCACCGGCGAGGCCGAGTTCAACGAGGTCTTCCTCACCGACGTCCGCATCCCGGACTCCCGCCGCCTCGGGGACATCGGCGACGGCTGGCGCGTCGCTCAGACCACGCTGATGAACGAGCGCGTGTCCATCGGTGGCATGCGCATCCCGCGCGAGGGCGGCATGATCGGCCCGGTCGCGAAGACCTGGCGTGAGCGCCCCGAACTGCGCACCCACGACCTGCACCAGAGATTGCTCCGGCTGTGGGTGGAGGCAGAGGTCGCCCGGCTCACCGGCGAGCGGCTGCGGCAGCAGCTCGTCGCGGGCCAGCCGGGCCCCGAGGGCTCCGGGATGAAGCTCGCCTTCGCCCGCCTCAACCAGGAGATCAGCGGCCTGGAGGTCGAACTCCTCGGTGAAGAGGGATTGTTGTACGACGACTGGACCATGCGCCGGCCCGAACTCGTCGACTTCACCGGCCGCGATGCCGGGTACCGCTACCTCCGCTCCAAGGGCAACAGCATCGAGGGCGGGACCAGCGAGGTCCTGCTGAACATCGTCGCCGAGCGCGTGCTCGGCCTGCCCGCCGAGCCGCGCACCGACAAGGACGTCGCCTGGAAGGACCTCGCCCGATGACGGACCTGCTCTATTCGGACGAGGAAGAGGCACTGCGTTCGGCCGTGCGCGGCCTCCTGGCCGACCACTGCGATGCGGCGGGTGTCCTCGCGCGCATCGAGTCGGACACTCCGCACGACCGCTCGCTGTGGAAGGTGCTCGCGGAGAGCATGGGCCTCGCCGGACTCCTCGTGCCGGAGTCCCTGGGCGGCCAGGGCGCCTCGCACCGTGAAGCCGCCGTCGTGCTGGAGGAGCTGGGGCGCGCTGTCGCCCCGGTGCCCTACCTCACGAGCGCGGTCGTGGCGACCGAGGCCCTGCTCGCCTGCGAGGGCGAGGAGGCCGCGAAGCTGCTGACGGAGCTCTCGTCCGGGCGGACCGTGGCCGCGCTCACGGTCGGGCTGTCGGTCCGGCCGGGCGGCGACCACGGTGTCGTACAGCAGGAGGGCGGCGCCCTGTACGGGCGGTCGACCACCGTCGCCGACGCCGCCGTCGCCGACGTGCTGCTGGTCCCGGCCGACGACGGGGGCCTGTACGCGGTGGCGGCGAACGCCGCGACCGTCACCCCGCAGGTGTCCCTCGACCTCACCCGGCCGGTCGCCACGGTCACCTTCGACGGGGCTCCCGGGCGCAGGCTCACCATCGACGCGCCGACAGCCGTACGAAGGGCTCTGCGGGCCGGCGCCGGACTGCTCGCCTCGGAGCAACTCGGCGTCGCCGACTGGTGCCTGACCGAGACCGTGCGCCATCTGAAGGAGCGCAAGCAGTTCAACCGTCCCGTGGGCGGCTTCCAGGCAGTCAAGCACCGTCTCGCCCAGCTGTGGCTGGAGATCGTGAGCCTGAGGGCCACCGCCCGCAATGCCGCCGACGCGCTCGCCGGGGGCGGTGAGGACACGGACATCGCGGTCGCCGTCGCCGCGGCGTACGCGGCACCCGTCGCGGTCCATGCCGCCGAGGAGGCCCTCCAGTTGCACGGTGGGATCGGGATGACCTGGGAGCACCCGGTCCACCTCCGCCTCAAGCGCGCGAAGGCGGATTCGATCGCGTACGGAACCGCCGGCGGCCATCGCGAGGCACTGGCCGGACTGGTCGACCTGCGGCTGCCGTTGTAGGCCCGCTTACGGCACGGCCCGCTCCCCGGGTGCATCTCCCGGGGAGTGGGCCTTTTCGGCGACCGCTGCCCGGCAGAAGTGAACGAGCGGCGGCGGTCCGGCCAACTCCTGCCAGGACGGCGGGACGTGGCCATGGAACGGCCGCATACTCCCTGAGGTCCGGTACGGCCCTACAAGGGAGGCAGAGCATGGCCCCTACCACCCGTCGCAGAGCCCTCACCACCTTCGGCGCCGCCCTCGCGGGCTCGGTCGCCCTGCCCGCCGCGCACGCATGGGCGGACGCGGGCAAGCACGGCCCCCGTCCGCTGTGGCGTGCCCACGCACACAACGACTACGACCACCCGCGCCCCCTCTTCGACGCCCTCGACCACCGCTTCGGCAGCGTCGAGGCCGACATCTACCTGGTGGGTGATCAGCTCCTGGTCGCCCACGACCCCGTCGACCTCGACCCGGAGCGGACCCTGGAATCGCTCTACCTCGACCCGCTGGCCGCGCTGGTCAAGGCCAACCATGGTTCGGTGTACCGGGGTTGGCGCAGGCCGCTGCAGCTCCTGATCGACATCAAGACCGAGGGCGCGTCGACCTACCTGGAACTCGACCGTCACCTGCGGCGCTATCGGAACCTGTTCACGACCTGCGCACACGGTCGCGTGCACCCGGGCCCGGTCACAGCGGTCATCTCCGGCGACCGCGCGGCCCGCACGCCGATGGAGGCGCAGGCCGTGCGGCGCGCCTTCTACGACGGCCGCCTCAGCGACCTCAGTACCTCCGCGCCCGCCGCCTTCATCCCCCTGATCAGCGACAACTGGACGCTCAACTTCAGCTGGACGGGAGACGGACCGTTCCCCGACGCCGAGCGGCAAAAACTGCGCGAGATCCTCACCGGGGCCCACACACGCGGGCAGAAGGTGCGTTTCTGGGCGACACCCGACGCCGCGGGACCGGCCCGGGACGCGCTGTGGACCGCGCTCTTCGACGCCGGGGCCGACTACTTCAACACCGACGACCTCGCCGGCCTCGAAGCGTTCCTCGACTCTCGCGAACGGGCGTAGAACCACACGTTCGGGGGACACGTCAGCGGCCCGAAGGCCCCCTCCGCTACGCCACACTTGCGGCCGAAAGCCGCGAAGTGGCGTGGCGGAGGAGGCTGACGATGGCTGTTTCCATTTCTGTGGTGCTGTTGCTCTTGATCATCATGGTGATCTTCCTGCGCAACGGCACACTGAAGATCACACACGCCATCATCTGCATGCTGCTGGGCTTCTTCCTTGCGAGCTCGAGCATGGCTCCGACCATTCACCAGGGGCTGGCGGCGACGGCTCAGATCGTCAGCAGTCTGCACCCCTGACGCTCACGAGTCGGAGAAGACCCCGATCCCGTCCGCAACCGGGCGTTCGGCGCCCCCACTGGGGTGGTTGCGGACGGTCACCGTGCTCGCGCCCCGCTCCCGGGTGACCAGCGTCGTGGAGCCGCCGCCGTCCAGGTTGAAACCGTCCGTGGCGCCCAACCCCCGCAGGACCGAGGCGACTTCGGCGACGGTGAGGCCGTTGCGGTAGGTGGCGGCGCCGTCCGTGGCGAGGAGCAGCAGATGGCGGCCGCCGTTCGCGGTGCCCACCGCGGTGCGCACCGCGGAGGTCGCGTCGTCGAGTCCGGACAGCGGCGCGCCCCACCGCAGCACGGGGAAGCCGCCGATCGCGAAGAGGTACGGGACGCCGGACGAAGCGGCCACCAGGCGATGCTGCACCTGAACCTCCTCGCCCTGGAACAGCTTGCGCAGTTGCTGAGCCCCCGCCTCACGGCCGACCAACACCGTGGTCCCGCGCGCAATGGCGCCCCTGCCAGGCGCGTCGGCCGCGGCGACGACCCGTCCGTTCCTGATCGTCACCTCATAGGCGTCGTTGCTGCACGGTGCGCCCCGGTTCGTGTCGGTGCCACAGGTCGCCCGAGCCCTCGACACGCTGCCCCAGTCCGACGTGTACGCCCCGATCGAACCCTGGGGCAGTGCGTACTGGTTGAGCCCGCGCAGTGGCAGCTGCCCTTCGGGTGTGGTCACGGAACCGGTGAGGGACAGCCGGTCGAGGCGGGCCGTACGGTCGGTGCCCACCCCCAGCACGTCCTCCGTCGTCGTACCGGGCGGCAGCGCGGGACCGAAGCGCTGACCGCGTGGCACGGCGGCCTTCAGCGCCCGTCCGTTCGCGACGGCCGGGCCCACGGCCGAGTTGGTGGCCTCGACCCCCCGGTGCTGTGTCTCGGAGATGTTGAAGAAGTCGCCGTTGATCCCCGCCACGGCGCCCTGCGCGTCTGCGAGGCGTGACACGACGGCCCGTGCCGCCACGACGCCCGGATGCAGCAGGCCCACACTCACGTGCGGATTGCGCAGGTCGACGGTGACGAGGTGTGCGTGTGTCACCCCGTGGGAGGTGGAGATGTCGAACTGGCTGTACTGGATTCCCGGTGCGACCGTCCGGGCCCTCGGTGCGGCACCGGCCGGTCCGGCCCCCACGAGAGCCGCGCCGGCCAGCGCGCTCCATGCCACGAGAACGGTCAGTTCGGTTCTGAACCGACCGGCGCGACGCGTCACGACTCCCCCTGATGTCTCGTCACCTTCTCGGGATTCAGAGGAAGTGCACCAGACCGGGGTGCCCCGCGCGGTGTTCAGGCGTCGACGACGCGGGATCGGATGAGAAAACGCACTCCTTCGGGTGCTTCCAGGGAGAAGCCGCTGCCGCGTCCGGACACCACGTCGACGATCAGCCGGGTGTGGCTCCAGACCTCGTACTGGCTCCGGGACATCCAGAACCCCACCGGCTCGTCGACGCCGTCGACGTCGAGTTCCGCGAGCAGCACGTCCGCCCCGCCGGTGCGGAACTCGCCCTGCGGGTAGCACATCGGGGCGCTGCCGTCGCAGCAGCCGCCGGACTGGTGGAACATCAGCGGTCCGTGGACCTCCCGCAACCGCCGCACCAGCTCGGCGGCCGCAGGGGTGAGCTCCACGCGCGGAATCATGTCCATCGTCACGCGCCCCATCCCAGCGCGGGAGACGTTGCAACGACGTTGCGCCGACAGGAAGCCAGCGGCTCTCGCTCA
This sequence comes from Streptomyces chiangmaiensis, assembly GCF_036281785.1. Lineage (NCBI taxonomy): Bacteria > Bacillati > Actinomycetota > Actinomycetes > Kitasatosporales > Streptomycetaceae > Streptomyces > Streptomyces chiangmaiensis. Next base: position 37,066 of record NZ_JAYWVC010000041.1, read on the forward strand.
GCCTCGATAGCCGCGCAGCTTCCGGTACAGCGTCGCCCGGCCGATTCCCAGTGCTGTCGCCGTACGTGCCTTGTTGCCGCCGTGGCGGCGCAGCGCCTCCAGGATGGTGGTGCGTTCGGCGTGCTCCATCGGGCTGAGGGGCCGGGCCGCGGGTCCTTCCCGCACAGCGTCGGGCAGCTCGGCCCGGCGGACCGGCCCGGACGCCCGCCGGTCCTCGGCCACGGCCCGTACGACATGGGCGAGTTCGGCGACGTTGCCGGGCCACGGATACCGCTCCAGCGCCCGCAGGGCGTCCAGCGTCCAGGCCAGCGGAGGCTGACCCGGCGCCGGTCGCGGGGCCAGGGCGGGGAGCAAGTCCCTTATGTCCTCGGGGCGTTCCCTCAGTGGGGGAAGGGCGACCGAGCGGGCGGCGAGCGTGTCGAGCAGCCGCTGGAGGCAGGGGCCGGCCGGTGCCCCAGGCGTGTAGGTCACGAGCAGCTGTGCGTCGGGGTGCGCGTCGAGCAGGGTGTTCAGGGCGGCGACGCCGGACTGCGCGAGCCGCTCGGAGTGACGGAGCAGGAGAGGGTGTCCGGCTGCCAACTCGACGAGGACGGAGTCGAGTTCGCAGCCCTCCGCGGCGTCGGCGACCCGGGCGGAGCGCTCGCCGAGCAGTTCCCGGGCCAGCGCCGTCTTGCCCGTCCCCCGCTCGCCGCTCAGCAGCAGCGGCTCGGCGGAACGCGCCAGGGCGACGGCGCGCCTGGTGGCATGCCGCCATGAGACGGAGGAGCCGATGAGGGCGACGGACGGCCGCGGCAGGGGCGCCGCAGCGTCACTCAGCGGTTCCAGTACCGCCACGACCCCGATGGCCGCGCCCTCATGGCTTACGGGGGTGAGCCGGGCGGTGCACCCCGCTCCCTCGGGCAGGACAGGGTCGACCGGAACGCCCTTCTGCCGTACGGCCACCGCCGTACGTTCCAGAGCCTCCAGCGCCCGCGGCGACAGCATGCGCCCGGCCGCCGCGCTGAGCAGGCGGTTGCGGCCGTCCAGCGCGGCCACCGCACGGTTCTGACCCTGCGCGGCCCGCAGATAGGCGTCGAGCAGCACCCGTTCGGCCCGCCGTGCTCGGGCGAGCAGTTCGCCCTCCACCGCCGCGGCGGCGGCCTCGGCGAGCGCCGCACCCGGATGCGGCCCGCCGCCGGTGCACAGCGGGGACGCGACGGTCACCGTGCCGAGCACCTGTCCCGTTTCCGGCGCCAGCACCGGGACGCTGACCGCCGACACTTCCTGCCACCGGTCGAGGAAGTGCTCGGGCCCGTGCACCTCCGCCCGGCGCCGGCTGCGCAGTGCGAGGGCCGCGCTGTTGTGGCCCACCTCCCGCTCCGACAGATCGGTCCACGGCTCGGGTCCCGGTGCGTTCCCGGAACTCCACAGCACGCGCGGCCGCTCGTCGGTCAGGAAGAGTGCCGAGCGACCGATGCCGAGGGCCGGGGCGATCCGTTCCAGTACGGGGCGGGCGGCACCGAGCAGGGCCGACTTCGCCGGCCGCTGTGGACTGGCGGCGCCCTTCTTCAGATCGTGCGGCACCCCGAAGAACCGCGCGCGCCGCCACGCCGCGACGACCTCCTCCGGTACGCCGTCGGGCAGCGGATGCCCGGAAAGGAACCGTTCGCGCGCCCGGCGCAGCGGAGTGAGGGAGGTGGTGGCGGGGAGGTGCTCTGTGGTGGTCACGACACGGCTCACCGTATCGTCTTCGGTTGAAGAGCCAACAACTGCGGTAGTCCCCCGGCCGCCGTCGTCCGGCGTACCGGCTGTCTCGTATCGAGACACCCGTGACCCGGGGGTCTGCTCCCTGATCCTGCACGCTTGGTGTCCGTTCCCTGCGGGATCATCCCGTAACGCGACTGCGTCCCACGCGGCCGGCATCCGGCGACCGCTGATGTGACGGTGCGCTTCCCCCTGGCACCCCGACAGGTCCTTGCCTCAGCAGTGATGGGACTGCTGTATATAACAGTTCTTATATAAGCACTGTTACAGTTCTCGGCATGGCGGATGCTCACCTTCCTGACCCCACCGAGCACAGTCTCTGGCGGCCGTTGCGGCTGCTCCAGGCCTCGATGGATGCGGACATTGCCCGGGTCTATGCAGAGGCACGCATTGACGGACTCAAGACGAGCTTCGTCATGGAGCTGCTCCGGCTGCATGCCCGCGGGCCGATGACCATTACCGAGCTGGCCGAATCCGTGGGCCGCACGCACTCGGCGCTGAGCCAGAAGGTCGCGGCGATGCGACGGGCCGGCTGGGTCGAGACCGTCACGGGCGACGACGCCCGCAGCAAGAAGGTGACGCTCACCGACGAGGCCCGCAGCGTCGTCGGGCGCCTTGCCGCGGAGTGGCGGGCCACCGAAGCCGTGATTGCCGAGATCGAAGCCGAGATCCCCTATCCGCTCAGCCGGGTCGTCACCGACATCGAGCAGGCCCTTGAGCGCAAGAGCTTTCACGAGCGGATCGCCGAGAGGCTGGCAAAGGACCCGGCATGGCGGTGAAACGCCTGCTGCTCGATGTCACGCCGCTGCGGTCGTCCTCGCCGTTCCGGCGCGTGTGGATCGGGCAGACCCTCTCCGGGTTCGGCAGCCAGATGACACTCGTCGCGGTGATGTTCCAGGTCTGGCAGACCACGCACAGCACCGCCTGGACCGGTGCGGTCGGTCTGGCCCAGGCGATTCCTCTCATCGCCTTCGGTTTGTTCGCCGGCCTACTCGTCGACCGCTCGGACCGACGGACGTTGTACCTGCTGGCCACCGCCGGGCAGGCCGGATGCTCATTCCTGCTCGCCTTGCAGGGCTTCCTCGGACACCTCCCGGCCGCCGGAGTCATCGGCCTCGTGGCCGCGCAGTCCTTCTTCGTCGGTGGCGCCGGCCCGGCCGCCCGCACCTTCGTCTCCGGTCTGCTGCCCGAGCAGCAGCTGGCCGCCGGCTTGGCCCTCAACCGGATCGCCTTTCAGGGGGCGATGCTGATCGGGCCCGCGCTGGGCGGACTGATCGTGGCAGGGCCGGGCGTCGGATGCTGCTACCTGCTCGATGCGCTTACCTTCGCGGCGGCGCTCTGCGGCGCCTTCCGCCTGCCGCGGATGCGCCCCGGCGCCGAGCCCGCCCGTCCCGGACTGCGCGGCGTGCGCGACGGCCTTGCCTTCCTGATCCGCACCCCCGCCATCAGGGCAGCCCTGCTCACAGACCTGACCACCACCGTCCTGTCGATGCCGATCAGCCTCTTCCCCCTGATCAATGCGGAACGGTTCGGCAGTGATCCTCGCGCCCTGGGGTTGTTCCTGACCGCGATCGCAGCCGGAGGCGTCGCCGCCTCCCTCCTCTCGGGGGCATTCACCGGCCTGCCGAACCACGCCCCGGCCATGCTCGCCGCGGCAGCCGCGTGGGGTGTCGCCCTCGCGCTCTTCGGCCTGGCACCCAACCGATGGCTCGGGCTCGCTCTGCTCACGCTCGCCGGTGCCGCGGACACCGTCTGCGTGATATCCCGCAGCACAATCATCCAGACACACACCCCCAGCGAACTGCTCGGGCGTGTCAGCGCCGCGGAACAGATGGTCGGGCAAGCCGGCCCGGACATCGGCAACCTGCGCGGCGGCCTCGTCGCGGCCTCCACGTCAGGAACAACAGCCCTGGTCAGCGGCGGCCTCCTCTGCGTCGCCGCCGTTGCTCTCATCGGAGCCGGGACACCAGAGCTGCGTCGGCTGCCGACGGCGTCGCCCTCACCACAGCACCCAGCCCCATGAAGCCCGGCCGAGGACGCGGCCGGACTGCTCACGGACGCGCTGCGGCGGATCCTGGGCTGCGCCTGAGCGCGCGACCATGGAGTGAGCGGGACTTCGTGGACGACGAGGAGGCGTGATGACCAAGGACGCCACCGAGACCACCGTCACCGAGGAGGTCGTCGCCGCCCTGAGTGCGACCGCGGATCGCTTCGATCTGGTACTGGAGCGTGCGACATGACTGTTCCCATCGACTTCTCCTACGAGACCCGGCCCGTGCGGGTCGTCTTCCGGCCGGGCGCCGTGGTGTCCGCGCCCCCGGACGAGGCCGGACGCCTCGGTCTGCGCCGGCTGCTCGTCGTCTGCGGCGGCAGGGGCGAGTCCACCGCGCGGACGGTCGCTGACGCCCTGGGCGACGCCTGTGTGGGTGTGGACGCGGAGGCCCGTATGCACGTACCCGTCGAAGTCGCCGACCGGGCCGTGGAGGTGGCGCGGGCGGCGGGCGCCGACGGATGTGTCGCGGTCGGCGGCGGCTCCGCGATCGGACTGGGCAAGGCGATCGCACTGCGCACCCGGCTGCCGCTGATCGCCGTGCCGTCGACTTACTCGGGATCGGAGATGACCCCGGTATGGGGTCTGACCGAACACGGCGTCAAGCGCACCGGCCGCGACCCGGTCGTCCAGCCCCGCAGCGTCGTCTACGACCCCGAACTCACCCTCTCCCTCCCAGTGCCGCTCACCGTGACCAGCGGCATGAACGCCGTGGCACACGCCGTGGAGGCGCTGTACGCGCCGGACGGCTCCCCGCTGGTCGCGCTCATGGCGCAGGAAGGCGTCCGGGCGATGACCGGGGCGCTTCCGTCGGTGGCCGCCGATCCGCAGGACCTCGACGCCCGCGCGCGTGCGCTGTACGGGGCGTGGCTGTGCGGCGCGTGCCTCGGCTCGACCACCATGGGGCTGCACCACAAGCTGTGCCATGTGCTGGGGGGCACGTTCGGGCTGCCGCACGCCGAGACGCACACGGTGGTGCTCCCGTACGTCCTCGCCCACAACGCGCCCGCGGCACCCCGGGCGGTGGCCGCACTGAGCGGGGCCCTCGGTGCGCCGGACGTGCCGCGTACCTTGTGGGAACTGGCGGGTCGCCTGGGCGCGCCGCGTTCGCTCGCCGAACTCGGCCTGAAGCGGGAGGACTTGAGGATCGCTGCCGCTCAGGTCACGGGTCTGCCGTACGCCAACCCCCGTCCTGTTACCGCGGACGGGGTACTGGACGTGCTGACGGCCGCCTACGAGGGGCGGGAGCCGGACTCCTCCGGGACACCGGAATAGGACGCGGAGTGTCTCGTAATGAGACACCCGCCGCGCAGCGGTGTGCCACAAGATCGAGAAGGGGGGATGGCATGCAGGCGCGGCCGCTTCGGCGTGACCACGACCGCCGCTCGCTCGGCTGCGCCCCGAAGAAAGGTGAAAATCATGGCCCTCGCACTGCTCCGGCTCCGGCGGCCCAAGGGCGCCTCTGCCGCGGCGGCGGGCCTTTCGCTCCCCCTCCCGCAGGGCGCGGGCGCCCTCGCCCGTGAGGTCGTCGACCCTATGGGCTCGCCGATGGCGGCCGCGGACGTCACAGTCACCGCCCTCGACACGCACCGCGTCGCCGCCCGCGGCACGACCGACCCGTACGGATTCTTCCTCGCGGCGCTGCCGCCCGGCCAGTACAGCCTCCTGATCGTCGCCGAGGGGCTGCAACCGCACCGCGAGACGCTGGAGATCGTGCCGGGCACGACCGTGGCCGGGGAGCGGATCTGGTTGCAGTCGGCCGCGAGCCTTCAGCTCCCAGTGCCCGGCACCTGGCTCTTCGACCCGCCGCACACGGCGATCCGGTTCATCGCCAAGCACGTCGGCATGGCCCACGTCCACGGCCGCTTCGAACGCTTCGACGGCGGCATCCAGGTCGCCGAGGACATGACCCGGTCCAGCGTCCACGTCCGCATCCACGCATCGAGCATCAACACCGGCAACAACACCCGGGACAACCATCTGCGTTCCGCCGACTTCCTGGACGTCGACCGCTTCCCGTACATCGATTTCGCGAGCACGCGGTTCGTGTACCGGGGCGGCAGCAAGTGGACCCTCCAGGGTTCCCTGACGATGCACGGTGTGAGCCGCTCGGTGTCCCTGGACACGTCGTACCTGGGCACGGTGAACGGCGGGTACGGCGAGGAACTGCGCTGCGCGGCCCTGGCGAAGGCGGAACTGCACCGCGAGGACTACACACTGAACTGGCGTTCGATGCTGGCCCGTGGGATCGCGGTGGTGGGACCGACGGTGCAACTGGAACTGGACGTCCAGGCGATGTACCGCACCCACGACACCCCGACGCCACCGGAATAGGAGCTCGGGAGGATCGGCCGCGCTCCCGTCGCGGGGGCGCGGCACGGACCCGGCGCAGGCGACCGTGGGGCATCGTACGGCCGGGGTCGAAGCGCATGACGAGCGTCCCGTGCCGGACGACCCGGATCACCTCGGCGAACGCGACGGCCGGCCCACCGGTGCGCGGCCGCCGCGGACGGTTTCCTTCCGTTGCGGCTTCGTGGGCATGGGGCGAAGATCAAAGGGGACTGTCCGGCTACACGAGCTGGGGTGTTGCGGTGGGTGCCATGCCTCGTCCGACATCCGGCGGCCACCGGGAGCCTCGCCCAGGGCCCTTCGCCCCGAACGGGGATCCCGTCCTTGCCGCGCGGTTCAGCGTGCCCGTGCCGCCGAGCACCTTCGTGCGCCGGCCCCGTCTGACGGAGCGGCTCAGCCACGGCGTCCAGGGTCCGCTGACTCTGGTCAACGGACCCGCGGGAGCCGGCAAGACCCTGCTCGTCGCCGACTGGATCGCCGCCGAGGGGGCAGGGGACCGGGTGGCGTGGCTGACGGTGGCGCCCGAGGACAACGGGCCCGGTGTCTTCTGGACGTATGTGCTGGAGTCCCTGCGGCGGCACGGGCTCGCGGACGGGGACGGCATCGGCAGCCCGGCTCGCCCGGGCGAGGTCGACCATTCGCTGCTGACCAGGCTCGCCGCGCAGCTGAGCCGGCGAGAGGAGCCGCTGCTTCTGGTCCTCGACGAGTTCGACCGGGTGGGCACTTCGGCGGAGGTCGCGGAAGAACTGCAGTTCGTGCTCCGGCACGCGGGCGACGGACTGCGTCTGCTGATCATCAGCCGCACGGAGCCGCTGCTGCCGCTGCACCGCTACCGGGCCGCCGGCGAGGTCACCGACATCCGCGGCGCCGATCTGGCCTTCCGCCCCGAGGAGACGTCCGAGCTGCTGAGCCGGCACGGCATGTACCTGTCGGACGACGCCCTGTCGGCCCTGACCGAACGTACCGGCGGCTGGGCGGCGGGACTGCGATTGTGCACCCTGGCGGCCCAGGGCGCCGACGAACCGGAGACCTTTCTGAAGGACTTCGAGGCCGGCCAGAGCACACTCGCCGACTTCCTGCTCGCCGAGGTGCTCGACGCCCAGCCCGCCGAGACGCAGGACCTGCTGTTGCGCACGAGCGTCCTCGAGCAGATCCACCCCGGCCTCGCCAACGCCCTCACCGGCCGGGACGACGCGGAGGCGATCCTTGAGGGGCTCCAGCGCGCGAACGCCTTCGTCGAGGTCATCGGCCACGCGTGGTACCGGATCCACCCCTTGTTCGCCGAGATACTCCGCGTGCATCTGCGCGTACGCCACCCCGGGCTGGAGTGCGAACTCCACCGCAGGGCGGCGCACTGGCTGAGCGAGTCCGGCCTGCTCACCGAGGCCCTTCCGCACGCGGCCGACGCGGGCGACTGGGAGCTTGCCGCCACTCGTTTCGTCGACGAGCTGTCGATCGGTCGGATGCTGACGGGACTGGACTGCGAGCACCTGGACGCCCTCTTCTCCCGGATGCCCCCCGACGCCTCGGGTCCGGCCGCTGACCTGGTCCGTGCCGCCCGCGAACTCGCCCGGCACGACATCGACCACGGTGTCGAGCATGTGCACCGCGCCGAACAGAACCTCCCGGCCGAGGGGGACCCCAGCTCCCCGGCTTTGCGCCTGAGCTGCGCCCTGCTGCGTGTCCTCGCCGCCAGGATGACCGGCTCTGCCGACCGCGCCGAGGCGGCTGCCGGCGACGTGGAGGCAGCGGAGCGTGCCATCCCCGCGGAGTCCCTGTCCCGGCATCCGGAACTGCCCGCCCTGATGCTCACGGACCTGGGTTCGGCACAGCTGTGGGCGGGACGGTTCGAGGCCGCCCAGGCCACGTTGTCCGCCGCCGCGAAAGTGGACTCGGGACCGGAGACGGCGTTGCCACGGCACGAGTGCCTCAGCAGACTGGCCTTGATCGACTTCCTGAACGGCTGGCCGGGCCGCGCCGAGTCACACGCCCGTGAGGCGGTCGCGGAGGCCGAGCGGTCGGGACTGCCGCCAGAGGCATGCACCGGCATCGCCCAGCTCGTGCTGGGCGCTGTCGCCATCGACCGCGACGACCTCGACGCGGCCCGCACCCACCTGGACCACGCCGCCTCCTCCACCCTCCCGCGCGACCCCCTCGTCAGCGCGGAGCTGGCACTGCTGCGGTCCCGCCTCCTGCTCGCCAAGGGCCATCCACGGGCGGCGCTGCGCCTCTTGGGGGAGCACCAGCGGCCGACGGCCCTGCTCGAGCCCTCCCCATGGGTGAACGACCAAACCGCCCTGACGATGGCGGTTGCCTACCTCGCGGAGGGCCGTCCACAAGCCGCGCAGGAGGTGCTCAGGGAGGAGAACGCGGCCGGACCGGAGAGCGTGGTCGTCGCGGCCCGCGCCCGGCTCGCCACCGGCGACGGCGCGGCGGCACACGATCTGCTCGAGGCGCTTCCCGCCGGGAGCGGCGAGGGGCCGGCCATCACGGTACGGGCGCTGCTGGCACGAGCCCAGGCGGCGGACGCGGTGGGCGACGGACGGGAGGCCCAGCGCCTGGTCGCACAGGCTCTCAGCGTGGCCCGGCCGGAGCGCCTGCGACGGCCGTTCCTGGAGTCCGGGCCCTGGCTGCGGCGGTTGGCGCGCCGGCGGCCGGACCTGGCGCAGGGCCACGCATGGCTGTCGGCCTCGCTGGTCGGGCATGTCCCGGCGGCGGGGGCGGCCGATCCCGCCCCCGCGCCGGTGACCGAGCCGCTCAGCGAGCGCGAGCACGAGGTGCTGGAACGGCTGGCACAGATGATGTCGACCGAGGAGATCGCCGCCGATCTGTATCTGTCGGTGAACACCGTCAAGACGCACCTGAAGAGCCTCTACCGCAAGCTCGCCGCCACCCGGCGGGGCGAGGCGGTGCGCCGGGCCCGGGAACTGCACCTGCTGTGACCGGCCCGCCTGCCGGTGCGGCGGCCGCCGGGCCACGGGAGCGCTCCTGGGCCGGATCGCCGGGTGCCGGGTCTCGGGGGCCGGATCAGCCGGGCAGACGCTGCATCTCCAGGACGTGCAGTCCGAGCGACTGACAGCGCGCGAGCAGGCCGTACCGGTGCTCCTCGTCGACGACCTGGCCGGACAGCACGGTCTGGTGCGGCACGACGACGCTGTCCAGCTCCGGGAACGCATTGGTCAGCATGTCCGACATCTGCCCGTCGACGCGGAGCTCGTATCGCATGCGAACGCTTTCAGCGGCCCGTTCAGGGCACGAGCACCTTGGCCTTGGCCGCCTTGTACTCGGCGTCGGTGATGTCGCCGTGGTCGTGCAGCCCGGCCAGCGTGGCCAGTTCGTCGGCCCTGCTCCTGCCGGCCGTGGGGGCGGATGCGGCCGCCTCTCGCACGTACGCGCGGAACGCCTGCTCCTGGGCCTGCGCCCGCCGCACGGTGCGCTCGCCCATGGACCTGCCCCTGGCGATCAGGTATGCGAGGACGCCGAGGAACGGCAGCACACACACGAACAGGGTCCAGCCGGCCTTCGCCCAGCCGTTGAGGCTGTCATCGCTGAAGACGTCGTGGACGACCCTGAACAGGAGGATGAACCACATGACCCACAGGAAGAACCACAAGATGGTGAGGAACGCGCTGAGGAGGGGGTAATCGCTCACGATGAACTCCGCTGCCGGCCCGCCCGTCGACACGCGGGGCGGGGGTGACTCCTGACGCACTCCACGGTGGGTCCGGCGCGGGCGGCCGGGATCACCCGGTGCGGGTGGCCTTGTCGGCACGTCCCGGAAACACCCCCCGGAACACGAGGTCCCGCTCAGCCGCCGTCCTCGTGCGGCCCTTGTGACGGCCCCTGCGCCCCGAATGTGACCCTGCCGCTCCCGGCCAGGACCGAGACCAGGGCGAGGACGGCCGGCAGTACGAGCACCCGGAGCACGGGTGTCGAGCACGATGTCCTGCAGCCACACCGTCAGCAGCGCGAGCGGCACCATCACGCAGGTCAGCGCGGTCAGGACCACAGACGCCACACCCGAGTCACGTCGCGAGGGGCCGTACGGGCGAACCGGGGAGCGCCTACCGCTTGAGGGCGTCCCTCGGCGCCACGCACAGGGCCCAGATGATGAACCCGTACAGCGCGATCAGCGTGAGCGACCACAGGGGGTAGTACGGGATCGACAGGAAGTTGGTGATGATCAGCAAGGACGCGATCGCCACCCCGAAGACCCTCGCCCAGGTGGCCATCATGAACAGGCCGATGCTCACGATCACGGCAAGCGCCCCCAGAATCAGGTGGACCCAGCCCCAGCCCATCAGGTCGAACCTGAAGACGTAGTTCGGGGTGGAGACGAAGACCGCGTCCTGGGCGACCGCCATGATGCCCCGGAAGATGTCGAGGACACCGGAGACGAGGAGCATCACGGCGGCGAAGAGCGCCAGACCGGTCGCGGCCGCCAGGGTTCCGGCCGAGCGCTGGTGCGACGGGGTGGTGGCCATGGGGGACCTCCGTTCGTTGCCCGGCTGCTGCTCACAGCCTCATCTGTGAGCGTGCGCCCGATGCACGCCGTGTTCCTCACCCGGGAAGGGTGACGACGAGGGCGCTCGCACGCGTGATCGGCTGGGCTTCGCGCTGACGGCGGTGGAGCCGCCTGCCCTCCCGGTGGCGGAGTTTCGACACTCCACGGTCGCCCGGGCGTCCGTGCCGAGACCCCCCTCAGGAGCGTGCGGTAGGGTTTACGTGCGTGATCACGCGGAATGCCGCGGAGGACGCAC
>NZ_JAYWVC010000410.1:0-3703 GCF_036281785.1 Streptomyces chiangmaiensis
AGGCCTCCGTAAGTGCCCTCACACAGTCGCGCGGGGGCACTTTTTCGTCGGGAACGGGGTGCGGCCCGAATGGGATGACGGGCTTCACGGCGGTCGGGATGCGGTGGCCCTGGGGCAACTCCCCCACCCCCGAGCAAACTACCTCACCAACTCCTGCTGACCCCCCTCAGCAGGGCGGTCAGCGAGGCGTGATCCAGTCCTACTACGCCGAGACATGAGCGGCGGCCGGCCGTTCCGCAAGTGAACGGCAGGCGGGCCAGCAGTTCATCTGCGATGGGGTATGTCCTCTCCACTCGACAGGCACGCGTTGCGCATCGCCCCCTCGAAGCCGTCGCGCGCGATCTCGGCAGCAAGACGACAGCAAGAACGGTCTCCCGCCCTGCCTTCGTGCCCAGCCGCAGCGGTACATCATCCACAGGAACAATGGTTTGACCCACGTCAACCTTGTTGAACAGTCCCTTCTGGCCCGGCGCCCCCGCGCACACTGTCCGGCCCGTTTCGAAAAGAGTTCGGTTTCTCGCGACAGACGCCGCCTGCCTCCCCGTAGAGCAGACGAAGGCATCACCCGTACGGCCACACACCACCATCCTTCGTCCGACTCGCGAACCCACGAGGTACCTGTGGCTCTCCTCTCCGCACTCCGTCTTCACCACCACCCGCGGTCGCGGGGGCGTCTCGCCTTCGGGTTGCTGGCGCTCGTCGCCGGAACCCTGCCGAGTGTGGCTGCCGACGCCGCCACCCCGTCCTCCGGATCGGTCAGCGACACCGCACCCACGACCACGTGGAGCGCCGGTCCCTTCGTCGTCCCGAATGTCTCCGGCACCGCCGGGACGGTGAGCTGCGGGAATGCACAACCCTGCGACGACTACGCCCTGAAGGTGTCGGTGCCCGCGGGCTACGACGCCGGTCACAGCCTGCGCATCGACGTCAGATGGCCGGACTCCGCCGCCGACTTCGACCTGTACGTCCTCGATGCGGACAGCCGAGAGGTGGCCACCTCGGCCTCCTCCAGCGACCCCGAGACCGTGCTGCTTCCGGCGGTGTCGGCGTCGTACACCGTGCGCGTGGTGCCGTACGCGCCGCTCGGCAACAGCTTCACCGGCACCGCGAGCCTGATCACCACTCCGGCCGATCCGCCGCCGAGTACGGCCACACCGCCGACGTACGCGAACTCCTGGGCTCCCGACGGCATCACGGACGCGCACAACGCCGGTGAACCCTCGATCGGCGTCGACCGTGCAAGTGGCGCCGCGATGTTCCAGGCGTACACGTCGACGCTCAAGGTCACCTACGACAGTGCCGGTGCCGCCACATGGCAGGACAAAAGTGCGAGCGCGGCCAACGGCTGCCCCCAGGGCAGCACCACCAGCCTCGACCCGATCCTGTTCACCGACCCGGTCACCCACCGCACCTTCGAGTCGCAGCTCGCCGGCAAGACCGCCCTGACCTGCTACACCGACGACGACGGTGACACGTGGACGCCGACGGGCGGCTCGGGCATCAACTCCGGTGTGGACCACCAGACCATCGGTGGCGGCCCCTTCGCCACGGGCGGTCCAGGCACCGTCACGTCGTACCCGAACGCCGTCTACTACTGCTCCCAGGACATCGCCGACGCCTCCTGCGCGGTCAGCCGGGACGGCGGTCTGACGTACGGGCCCGCCGTTCCGATGTACTCCCTGCTGGACTGCGGCGGCCTGCACGGGCATGTGAAAGTCGCCCCGGACGGCACGGTGTACGTGCCCAACAAGGGCTGCGGCGGCCATCAGGCCGTGACCGTCTCCGAGGACAACGGGCTGACGTGGACCGTCCGCAAGAACCCGTCCAGCACCCCAGGTGACTCGGACCCGAGCGTGGGGATCGGGGCCGGCGGGACCGTCTACATGGGCTACCAGAACAGCGACGGAACGCCGCGTATCGCTGTCAGCCACGACAAGGGCAAGACGTGGCTGTACGACCAGAACGTCGGCGCGGCCCTCGGCATCAAGAACATCGTCTTCCCGGCCGTGACCGCGGGCGACGACAACCGCGCCGCCTTCGCCTTCCTTGGCACCACCACCAGCGGCAACTATCAGGACGCGGCCAACTTCACGGGCGTCTGGCAGCTGTACGTGGCCACCACCTACGACGGCGGCCAGTCCTGGTCCACTGTCGACGCCACCCCAACCGACCCGGTTCAGAAGGGGTCGATCTGTACGGGCGGCACCACGTGCGGCAATGACCGCAACCTCCTGGACTTCATCGACGTCACCATCGACGCCCAGGGTCGCGTGCTCGTCGCCTACGCCGACGGCTGCACCGGCACCTGCGCGAGCGGCGGTGCGCAGAACTACGACGCGCTGGCCTCCATCGCCCGCCAGTCCTCCGGCAACACGCTGTACGGCGCGTACGACGCCGTGGTCCGCGGCAAGCACAAGAAGCCCTAAGGAAGCCACTGGATGAAGCCATCGCCCCCGGCTGCCGTACTGGTAGGAGCCGCCTCAGCCTGGCCGCGGTCACCGGATGCTCGGCGGCGAACAAGCACGCCGAGCCGCCGGGGGCGACGTCCGCGGCGGAGCAGGCAACCGATCCGCCGGCCGGGAATGTAGCCGGTGCCGCGCCCGGCGGCTGTCCCACTGCCGCCTCACTGCCGCTCCCCAAGGACTTCCCGGAGAACCTGCCGGTGCCCGACGGCGCGGTCGTGACCTCGGTGGAGCACCGCACCGGCGGCCGGCTCGTCGTCGCCACCGTCGTACGGGGCGGCTTCGACACCACCCCGGCGTTCCTGCAGAGGCAACTCCCCAAGGCCGGCTACATCCCTGAGGAGGGCGAAGTGGAGGAGGACGACGCCGAGTATGCCGCTGCGTCAGAAGGGCGGCAGCCACTTCCACGAGGTGACTCGACGACCAGGGGGCCAGGTCCACGACCGAGGGCAATTCGTCCAACCAGTCGGCGAGAAGGGCGTGGGAGTTGTCGTCCTCGGCTTCCACAACCGTCCACAGTGCGTCGTTGGCGCCCCAGCCGGACAGCGACGATCTGCGGTGCTCACCTCTTCGCAGACCGCAGCTGGTCTCGGCGGACTCCCCCGCCCTCGCTACCACAGGCTCGTGGGGAACCCACATGGGAACGTCATGGGAACGGAAGGCCATATAAAGGCGAGGAAGCATCAGACGTGGACGGACGACGACGCCTCGCTGACCAGCAGCAACGGTAAACCCTGGGAAAGATCACCACAGACGGGGACAGCTATAGGGTCTCTCCTAAAGCGGGTGTCGCAGGTTCGAATCCTGCCGGGGGCACAAGGCGTTACGGCTCAGACCTGGGCTTTTCCCCCAGGGAGGCGCTCTATTCGGCCTCGGACTCCTCGTCCGAGGCCGTTTGCGCGAGCGGTGCGTGAGCGGACGGAGAGTTGATCTCCCAAATTCCTCCCAACGGATCAGCATCATCCGACACGGGCTCCGGATCGGACTTCTCCTCACCGTCGGGCTCAGGCTTCGCCTCCGATGCGGTGTTCTTGGAGGTGGCGCGAGCGCGCGTGACGAGCCGGGCTGCGGCCTCGGCGATCGCCAGGTCGGCCTCGGGAAGCAGGCTCGTGTACGTGTCGGCCGTGATGGTGATCGAGGAGTGGCCGAGCATCTCCTGGATGTCCTTCAGGCCGGCGCCGGCCGCATGGGCGAGGGTCGCGGCACCGTGGCGGAGGTCGTGGGTGCGCCGTGAGGCGCAG
>NZ_JAYWVC010000411.1:0-3663 GCF_036281785.1 Streptomyces chiangmaiensis
CTCGACCAGCCCGTTGTAGGGGTCGCCGCGGAAGGTGTGGAACTCCCAGCGCACGTCGAAGACCCCCCTGGCGCGCTCAGCGGCCTTGCGGATGTACTCGTCCAGGTCCTCCGCGATTTCGTTGCTCGTCTCGGCCACCGGCACCCCGAGCGCCGCCCTCCCCGCCATCACGGGTTGCACGTACACGATCGCGAGCAGTGCACGCTGTCGTCGGGCGAGACCGCTGGCATAGTGCGCCGCCCGGAGCGAGGAATCGGAGCCGTCGACGCCGACGACGATGACCTTGGGCCCGTCCGTTCCGCGCTCGAACTGCTCCGCGTGCTCTTTCGTCACGGCTTGAGGCTATCGGAATCCACAGGTCCGGGGCCCGTGCGGGCGCCGCGGAATCGCGGGCCGACAGGGCGGGTGGGGAAGGTCCGCTACAGCGTGCCGATGCCGACACCTGCGCAGCGGGCGATGTCCTCCAGGGACGCCTCCGCGCCGTGCTCCGCGAAGGCATCGCGCGCCAGGACGATCAGGGCGTCGTAGTTGCGGGCGGCGTCCTTACGGTGCGGCCGCCGGGACGCGACGATCTCGCTGCGGATCGGATGGGTGAGTTGCCGTCGCCTTACTGCGTTCTCGTGCCGCAGCACCAGCAGTTCGGCATCCTTGGCGGTCTCTCGGCGTAGCAGTACTGCCGGCACGGACACCAGCGCACGGGTGGCCCGGTACAGCAGCGAGGTGATCACCCGTGCAGCATCCCAGCCACTGCCGAGGTCTCGGCACGCAGGCTCTCACCTGCAGCGATGACTTTGCGAGCCCCACAGGATCGGACTGGTGAGTTGCCGTCGCAGTACCGCTGGCACGGACAGCAGCGCACGGGTGGCCCGGTACAGCAGCGAGGTGATCACCCGTGCACCATCTCAGCCACTGCCGAGGGCTCGGTACGCAGGCTCTCACCTGCAGCGATGACTTTGCGCACCCCACAGGTCCAATGGCAGTGGCCCCACGGCGGTGTTGGGCCTGCTGTGGGCGCGGGGCGCAGGGCGTAGACCGGGGCCTGGTTGGCGTCGCAGCGCGTGGGTGGGTGAGGTTCCCCCGCTGTGCGGGAGTGGCTGACCAGCTGGTCAGGAGGTGGCCGAGTCCCCCTGAGTCGAGGCCGGTGCAGCCCTCCTGGTTCGGGCCTCTTGGTGTTCGGGGTCGCGCGGGGACGAGATGACGACCTCGGAGCGGCGTGGCCCCCGGTCCATGATGCCGCCAGTGATGGCGAGGCCGAGGCCGGCCAGGGCCAGGGCCGCGCCGACCAGCGTGGGCGAGGCCCAGCCCCAGCCGGCCGAGATGACCAGGCCGCCCAGCCAGGCGCCACCCGCGTTGGCCAGGTTGAACGCGGAGTGGTTCGAGGCCGCCGCCATCGTCGGCGCTTTGTCCGCCTTGGCCATCAGCAGCATCTGCACGGGTGTGGTGATCAGCGCGCTCAACGCGGCGATGAGCGTGAGGGTCACGAGCGCGGGCACCGTGCTGTTAACGGCGAAGTAGAAGGCCCCCAGCGCTACAGCGAGCAGGGTCAGCCCGACATAGAGCGTCGGGCGCAGCGCCCGGTCGGTGAGCGGGCCCGCTACGAGGGTGCCGAGCGTCATGCCGACGCCGAACAGGGCGAGAACCAGGGTGGTGGAGGAGTCGGAGATCCCCGTGAGGTGGGTCAGCATCGGCACGAGGTAGCTGTAGACGGCGAAGAATCCGCCGAACCCGATGACCGCTGTGGCCAAGCCGAGCGCCACCTGCCTGTTGCCCATGGCGCGCAGTTCGTGCTTGACGCCGGACTGCGGGCCGCGCGGTTGGTGCGGGACCAGGCAGGACAGGGCGACGAACGCGAGGACGCCGATGACGGCGACCGCTATGTACGCGTACCGCCAGCCGAGTTGCTGGCCGAGGGCGGTACCGGCGGGAACACCGACGATATTGGCCACTGTCAGCCCGAGGAACATGGTCGAGACGGCACGGGCTGCCCGGTCGGGCGCGACCAGCCGGGAGGCGACGACGGCGCCGACGCCGAACAGGGCGCCGTGTGGCAGGCCCGAGAGGACGCGCGCCGCGAAGAGCAGACCAAAACTGGGGGCGAGTGCGGAGGCGGTGTTGCCGATGACGAACAGTCCGGACAGGAGCAGCAGCAGTCTCTTGTGCGGTATGCGGGCGCCGATGCCGGTCAGCAGGGGCGCGCCGACGACGACACCGAGCGCGTAGGCGGAGACGAGGTTGCCCGCGTGCGGTACGGACACGCCGACACCGTCAGCGATCTGGGGCAGCAGCCCCATGGTGACGAACTCGGTCGTCCCGATGCCGAACGCGACGAGAGCCAGGGCCAGCAGAGCCAGGGGCATGGCGCAGGGGAACCTTCCCGGGAGGGGTGGGTGTGTCGGGTTTGCGCGCCGGGCCTCGTCGCCCGGGCACAGGAAAAGGAGGGTCGGCCTGCCGACCCTCTTGAACACAGCACAGCCGGAGGCCTCCGCATTCCTGGGCGGGGCGGCGCACAGAGTGACGTATGTCGCAACGGGAGACTGTGCGTGCCGAGAATTACGTCCGCGCTGGTCAAGCGGCGTGTTGATACTCGTGGAGGATGCCGCCGAGCCGGTCGTGTCGGCGTACGTCGAGGTGAGTGATTTGTTCTGGTTCGGTGATCGGTTCGGGCAGAGAGCGGAGTGGGTCCGCGGCGTGCAGTGATCGGTGGGTGCGGTGCTCGTTGTAGTGCCGTTCGTACTCGCGCAGCGCATGGCGTAGGTGGTGTTCGTTCCAGATCAGTGTTCGGTCGAGCAGTTCGCGGCGCAGGGTGTGCACCCACCGTTCCATGATCGAGTTCATGCGGGCATCCTGATGCCGGTCAGGATGGTGCGGATGCCGGTGTCGGTGAGGATCTCGTCGATGAGGTCGGGGAACTTGGCGTCGCGGTTGCGGATCAGGAATGCGGCCTTGGCGCTGGTGTCTTCGAGATCCATGACGAGGTTCTTGATCGCCTGGGTTACCCAGGTGGCGGTGGGGTGGGCGGTGGTGTCCAGGATGCGGATGCGGCGGGTGGCGTGCTCGATGACGGCGAGAATGTACTGGCGCTGGCCAGTCAGGGTGACCGTCTCGATGAAGTCGAGGGCCAGGACAGCGCCGGTCTGGGAGCGTAGGAAATCGGCCCATGTAGTCAAGGTTCGCTGTGGCGCGGGATCGATGCCCTCAGTCTTGAGGATCTCCCAGATGGTGGAGGGGGCGATCCGGATTCCGAGGGTGGCGAGTTCACCGTGGACGCGCCGGTGTCCCCAGGTGCTGTTCTCGCGCGCCATCCGCAGGGTGAGTCGCCGTATGGAACGCTCGGTTGGGGCGCGGCCGGGCCGTTTGGGCCGACTCAGCCTGCCGTGACGCCGCCTGCTCAGATCGCGGTGCCATCGCAGAATGTCTCGGGATGCACCAGCAGCCGCAGGCGCCGCAACTGGCCACGCCGGAGGCGGACCAGGAGGGCAGCGAGGAAGGCCCGGTCCGCGGGAGTGAGCTTGATCCTTTCCGTGCCGAGTTGCTGCTCGAGCACAGTGAGCTGGTGGCGTAGGGCCAGGATCTCGGTGTCCTTGTCGCGGTCGCTCATCGGTAGCAGCCGCAGCGCGGCGAACGCGTTGGTGATGGTCGGGTAGGCGAGACGAAGCAACACGA
>NZ_JAYWVC010000412.1:0-3627 GCF_036281785.1 Streptomyces chiangmaiensis
TCCGACGGCCAGGACCCGGCAGAGGTCATGCCGCCGTTCCCGGTCTGGACGCGTCGAATCGGGCGCGATACCTGAACAGCCCCCTCGGTCGTGAAGCCGGGGAAAGCCAGTAGCCGCACCAGCCGAGGCCATGCGAACATCCCCAGCATGGAGCCCCAGGACGACCAAGCGGTAGGCGAGGTGCTGCACGGGCGCGGTTGGCGCAAGGCATTCACCGTCGCCGAGATGGTCGACCAGTGGGCATCGCTCGTCGGGACCGTTGAGAACGGCTACGAGGACTTCATCGACGAGTACACCAACGACCTCTACAGCCGGAACTGGCTCCATGAGGCGTGGGTTCTCCTGCCCGGTCACGTGCTCGTGACCTGGAACCAGCGGATCCAGGAACTCGACGACCGCTTTCGGGCCGCAACCGTCTTCGACGACGGCCAGGCAGTGTCCCAGTTTCATCGGCTCAGTCAGTTCGATCCCGACGATATGTGGTGGTGGCGCCGCCACCCGCGGATTCTCGTCGGAGACCTCGGCCGCGCGCTCCGCTCAGCCGGAGCCGTTGACCTGTCGCCAAGCCCCCATGATGTGCCCGAAATCTGTTAGGAGCTTGGACCGGGACAGGCTTCAGGACCATCTCGGACAACGAAGTCGAGAACACCGGTGGCCAGAAGACGGGCCCTGGCCGACAAGGTGGAAGGCACGTCGACGACATCCTCGCCTGCGGCGGCCAGCTGCTGAGCAAGAGACCGACCGAGACCGCCGGCGCCTTCGACCGCGAACCGGCGCCCCGGCCACTGCGCGCACCAGTGCAGAAGCCGACCAAAGGTCCCGGAGTTGACGACGAACCGCCGCTGACCAATCCTGTGGCCTGTTGCAGCGACAGCGACAGCGGTGTGCGAGGACTTGTGGGGATCGATCCCGATGATGATCACGCGCATCCTGACCTGGCGGCTGACGGGCAGAAATGTGCGGTGGGTACTCTGACTTGAAGTAGCAGTCACACACATTCATGCCTCTGTCGTGCCACACCGCGCGCGGGTGCCGGACGGCGGCATGCTAATCATGAGCCGGCCCGCAGGGCGGCAAGACACTGCACGAGCCCGTGCCGACCGGCACCCTGGACGCTACGGCTGCAGACCGAGCGCCCGCGGTCGATGCAACAAGTCAGACACTCCCGCGTTCGTCGGTGGTGACCTGGTTGGCCGCGATCCAGTACCCGGCCAGCTCCTGCGAGGTGATCCGCAGCATGGACCGCCCGTTGACGACCGCGCGGCGGTCGAACTGGAGGGTGTGCGGCTCGGAGTAGCTCACCTTCTTCAGGGTGCCCGCGCTCCCGTTCGTACCGAAGCTGATCGCCTCCACGGAGGCGTTCGCGGCGATCGTGAGGGTGCGCGGCGCGATGTAGTCGACCGGCAGGTGCTCGCCGCGCAGGAACGCCTTCGGGTAGGCCTCACCGATCCAGTAGCCCTTGTACGCTCCGGCGCTGATCCGGTACCACACGCCGGCGCCCTGGATGCGGCGGCGCATGTCGATGGGGGCACCGGTGGCCCTGGCGAAGGTGACCTTCTTGGTGCCGAGGATCTTGTCGGCGAGGGTCTTGTCCCAGTTGCCGTCCGACTTGGTGGACAGCTGGTACAGGGTGTGCGTGCCCGCGGCGATGGCGATTGATGCGCCGGTCTTGACGGCGGCCGGGGGGACGTCCTCGATGAGCAGGTCGAGCTGGTTGGCGAAGACGGGGCTGCCCGTGTGCCAGTGCATCTGCTGCCACAGTGCGATGTGGTGATGGTGGTAGGTATGCGCGGGGATGCGGTGCGTCTGGCAGTAGTACGAGAACCAGCGTGGGTTGCGCACCAGGGAGAAGTACCGGGCGATCGTCGTGCAGGCGCCGTCGTAGAGCTGGGCGGCGAGCTCGTTGCCGGTAAGCTGGAAGTAGTCCCAGATGCCGAACATGGCGAAGATCATGCCGTTGTAGGTGTAGTCGCCGGTGCCGGGCGTGGCGAAGGGGTACTCCTGGATCCACAGGTAGCCCGCCCGGTTCTTGTTCACGACCCAGGGGGCGGCGTTGTCGCCGCGCAGCAGCGAGGCGAAGGCGCCGTCGGCGGCCGCGCGGTAGATCGCCCGCTCGTCGTCGGTGAGACCGTCCTTGAGCCCGGCGAGCTGCGCGAAGAGGCTGATGGCCTCGCCCTGGGCCATACCCGAGTACCAGGGCGCCTTGTAGGCGATGCCGCTGTGCTCGGCGTGCGTGAAGTTGAACGGGTACGGGAAGTACCAGGCGCCGCGCGTCTCGACCCGCTTGGCGATCAGCCGGTCGGCCTGGGCCCGGGCGCGCTTGAGGAAGTGCGCCTTGCGGGTGGGGTCGGTCTCGACGCGGTAGCTGGTGACGCAGCAGAGGCCGAACTGGATCTGGCCCACGGGGTGGTCGTAGACGTTGCCGTCCTTGGCGTAGTACATGTACACACCGTCGGCGTTGAGGTGGTACGTCCCTGACGACAGGTTGACATTGGCCCAGGCGGTGGGCCGGTTGCGCCACGGGCGCAGCGCCTCGGGCAGATCCGGGTTCATCGTGTACCCGGCCTTGTTGAACTCGAACGGCAGCGAGGTTGGTACGTCGGTCTCGGTCGGGTCCAGGGTGCCACCGGTGTAGGGGATACGCGTGACCGCGCTCGGCGTGCTGACGGTTCCGCCGTCCAGCGGGTCCGGCAGTGGCGGCAGGGGCAGGGACTGCCCCGTCCCCGACGGCAGGCTCAGCGCTATCGACCGCGGCATGTTGGCGAACGGGTCGGGTGTGGGCGACTCGAAGACCCCGGTCGCCATGGCGGTGAAGGTCCCGCCCCCCACGACCGCCGCCCCGGCGGCCGTGCCTCCGGCGAGCCGGATGAACCGTCTGCGGCCCATTCGGGCACGCCTCTGTCCAGCCATGGTTGGTCCCCCCACGGGTGTCGTTGTTCAGCTGTTTTTGATCCGAAGTGAAGTGGATCTTATGTGAAGACTGTTGAGTTGTGTAACGAGAGAAGACGTTCAACTGAACCGTGCGGTACGGGATTGGGGCAGACCGGTTCGGCTTGGGGCAATTGGCGAGGGCGGAGGGGTTTTTGCGATGAAATTGTGACCTTTGGATTGGTGCTGCGTCGCGCCCCTGTCGTCCCGTCGACGGGGCGTCTGGAGCACGTGGCGAGCGGAACCGCTCCGGCACCCGATGCCGTTTCGAGTGAAACGGCCATATTCCTCAAGATCCACCACTGCTGCCCAAACCGAGTATGGAAGCTGATACTGAAGGCGGCGAAGCCAAGGGGAGCGGGGCCCCGTGTTGTGTGGCCCGGCAGCTTGGTATGCCCGGGTACTGACATGTTCTTGGCCCGACATGCCCACCGACGGCGAAGGTCGGCGTGGTGTCAATGATGCGCAGCGATCAGCCAGTTGTCAGCAGGAGGTCGTTGATCCAGATCTTTGAGGCGCGGAGGTGGGGGTGGGTGAGGTGGCTCTGGGGCGTCTCGTCGTATTGCAGAGGTCATGCCGACACCCGAGGCTGGCACCCACTGCGGGACCAATGAAGGAGGTGGTGGGGGATCCGCTTGCCACCCTCCAGATAGGTGCATATGCTCCTGTCCGCAATGCCCGGGCTGCGGATGTCCGCGT
>NZ_JAYWVC010000413.1:0-3620 GCF_036281785.1 Streptomyces chiangmaiensis
CACTAGGTGTGAGGTTCGGGTTGGGCCGAGGGGTGTTTCGGTGAGCCAGGCGTCGAGTCGGATGATGTTGATGGCGGTGGCGGCGAAGATGTGTCCGAGGTGGGTCTTGGGCAGGCCGGTGAAGCGGGTGCGGCGGATCTGGGTGCGGCGGACCGCCTGGGAGATCGTGCCCTCCACGCCGGCGCGGATGTTGTAGCGCTTCTGCCACTCGTCGGTCAGCTGCTCACGGCGCCGGGTTTCCAGGGCCTCCTGCTGGTCTTGGGGGAGCAGGGTGAGGCTGCGGCCCCACTTGCCGTTCGCCGCCTTGGTGCACTTCTCGCGCACGGGGCAACTGCCGCAGTCCTGGGCGGTGAAGTGCACCCGCGCGAGGGGAGTTCCGCTGCTCTTGCGCTGGCAAGACCAGCTGGTGCTGGTCTTGCATTGGGGACAGGTGACCGTGCGGGCCTGCCAGTCGATGGTGAACGCGCTCTGCGCGAAGTGCTCGCCCTGATGGTTGTCGTGGCAGGTGTCCGGCCCGAGGGGCCCCACCAGCTCGATCCCGTATCGGTCCTGGGCGGTGACGATGTGCGCGGCGGTGACATAGCCGGCATCGACGTCGTGCTCGGCAGGCAGTAACTCCCGTGCGGCCAGGCCCTGATGGACGGTCTCGGTAACGTCGGTGTCGGCGACCGTCGCGTCCGTGGTGATCACCTGGGTGATCAGGTGCGGGGCGTCCAACTCGCAGGTCTCAGACAGATGGGTCTTGTAACCGCACCAGCCTGAGCCCCGCTTTATGCTGTAGCGGGCGTCGGGGTCATAGGGCGAGGAGAGCCGGCATCTGCCCGGCGGGAGGTCCTTGCCCTCCCGCCAGTGCACCCCCTCGCCATCGCGGTGGTACTGCTCCACCCAGGCCCGGCGCAGGACCTGGACGGCGGGGATCTCCCGCAGCCAGCCCGGAGAGCCGGGAGCGAAGGCGGCCTCAAGGATCGTGAAGCCGTCACGGCCTACCTGCTCGGCCCACTCCTGGCGCACGTTCTCCCCCTTGGCAAAGCGGTAGGAGTCGATCCGGGCACCGTAGCGTCTGACCCAGTCCGCGGTGACCAGCGCGGACAGCCACTGCGGGGCCGCCGCCGACAGGGCCTCCAGGGCAGCCCGTAGGGTCTCGCCCACGAACTCCATCCGGTTCAACGTCCGCACCGCCGCGAGCACGTGGGTGGAGTCGGTCCGCTGACGGCCCCCCGCGCGCAGCAGCCCGAGCCCGGAGATCCGCTCAAGGACCAGGTCCAAGACCTTCTCCTCCAGGCCGTGCTCGATCAGCCGGGCACGGAAGTCGCAAAGAACGCAGAAGTCGAACCCCGGGTCGTCCAGCTCAAGACCGAGGAGGAACTTCCAGTCCATCCGGGCCCTCACCTGGTCAGCGGCCTGCCGGTCGGTGAGCCCTTCGGCATACTGCAGCACCGACACCAGCGCCAATGCCCCGGGCGAGACTGCCGGCCGCCCCGTCCAGGGAAAGCCTCGGCGAACGACTCGTCCTCGAACAGCGGACCGAGCGCCTCACGAACACGGACCGCAAGCGTCCCCTTCGGGAACGAAGCCCGCACCACCCGCGCAGTCAGCTCCGGCACTCCGCGATCAGCCCACGGCTCCAGCGACATCCAGCCCCACCCTCGATCGGCGAACAGGCCGATCATGACAGCCCCGCACACTCGTCATCACCAGTCTGCGGATTTCCCAACGGAGTCCTGAAGCAGGGGGATTCTGCAAGAGTCTCGGTAAGCCGACTGGTTCGCCGCGGGGGGTCACTGCCCTTCGTGACATTCCTGACATTCGTGCTCGGGGCATTCGATGGTGGTCAAGGCCTCATCGACCTGCAGGGGGGTCAGCGGCGGTTCCGGCAGGGGGTGGGCACAGCCCGCCCGGAAGCCGTCCAGCATGAAGTGCAGGTGGCGGCGCCAGGCCTGGGGGGCGACGCTGCGGGTGGCCTGGATGATGCCTACCTGGGACCAGATGACAAAGGCGGCGTCTTCCGGGGTGGCGTCGGCACGGACGAATCCCTGCTCCTGGGCGGCCCGGAAGACCTGAGCGCCCAGCTTTCTCGCTCGGCCGACCAACTCCCCGCCGATCACATGGGCGGGGAGCCTGGCGGAGAGCAACTCGTGGAGGGCGCGGTCACAGGCCTGAAGTTCGCACAGCCGCTCGAGATAATGGCAGAAGCCCTGCCAGGCGTCGTCCATGGCGACGGCCTCTTCGACGGCGGCGACCAGTTCGGCGAACTTCGCGGTGAAGAGCTCTTCCACCAGAGCGAGCCGGGTGGGGAAGTGCCGATAGACCGTTCCGATCGCAACGCCGGCCTGGCGAGCCACCCCCTCCAGGGACGCGTCGAGGCCCTCCCGTGCGAAGGCCTCACGGGCGGCGGCCACGATCGCGTCCCGGTTGCGCTGAGCGTCACGCCGCAGCGGCTTGACCGCCGCCTTGGGCGCGGGCGGAAACGGACGAGGGCTCATGGAGCCAACGTAACATGAGGGGCTCCTCGAAAACGGGTGCGCGGCAGTGTGCCCGCACACACCGCACCGCTCCGAAGCGGCCGCCCGTACGGACCTGGCACCGCGACAGGGCGTGGGGCTATAGGCTCGTTGGGTGGAAACTCAGAGTCTCTTCGAAGTCGACGCCAGCGACCTGCCGCTACCCACTTCTTGCAGGTGGCTGTGCAGCACGGAGAGGTGTTCACTCGACGCTGGGTCGTAGAGACGATCTTGGATCTGGTCGGATACACAGATGACCTGAACCTCGCCGACATGCGGATAGTGGAACCTGCCTGCGGACAGGCCGCCTTCCTCGCCCCCCATGGTGGCGCGCCTGAGTGCCTCCTGTCGGAGTCGGGGGCGGTCCCTGCTCGACGCCAGTGACGCAATCGAAGCGTTCGACCTGCTCGAACGGAATATCGAGCACAGTAGGGCTGTCATCACCGAACAACTCCTCGGCGACGGGTGGAGCGCGCCAGACGTCGAGAAGGTCGTCCACTCATGGGTGAAGCACGGGGACTTCCTTCTTCAGGAGCCGAGTCCAGGCACCGCGGATTTTGTGGTGGGTAACCCGCCGTACATCCGACTGGAGGACGTACCTGACGAGCAGCATGAAGGCCTATCGTCAGGCGTGCCCCACCACGGAGGGCCGGGCTGACATCTACATCGGCTTCTACGAGGCTGGCCTGCGAAAGCTGAGGCAGGACGGGAAGCTTGGCTTCATCTGCGCGGATCGCTGGATGAGGAACCAGTACGGCCGTGGCCTACGCCAGCTCGTGACCCGTAGGTACAGCATGGACCTCGTCCTCACAATGCATGACGTAGATGCCTTCGAAGAACAGGTCTCGGCATACCCTGCCATCACTGTCATCAGTCGTGGTGCTCAGGGCGCAGCCATCGCGGCGGACGCGACCGGTGCCTTCGATGCCGAGGCGGCGCGCCACTTCCGTGCGTGGATCGCGGAACCGAGCCAAGACCTCATCAAGGCATCGAGTTACCACGCCGCTCGTCTTCCGCACTGGTTCCCAGGTAAGGACTGATGGCGTCCCGCTTGGTGCAACACCGTGACTCTGTTGGCGATCTTGTGAGGGGTGCTGACGCGACGTCTGTTCTGCGGTT
>NZ_JAYWVC010000414.1:0-3604 GCF_036281785.1 Streptomyces chiangmaiensis
GATGTTCCGTGCCTTGACCAGGCCTGTCAGCCCCTTGCACAGGCTGTCGACCGTCTCGTCCTTGTAGCGCTGCACCGCGGGCATGTCGATGCTCTCAAACGTGGCCATCACGCCGAAGAGCTGTGCGCCGCGGGCTTTGTCGGCGACCTCGGCAGCATGCAGCAGGGCCTTGGCAGGGATGCATCCGTTGTGCAGACAGGTGCCGCCCAGCTTGTGTCTCTCGATCATCGCGGTGCGCAGGCCCAACTGCGCACCCCGCAGAGCAGCCGCGTATCCACCGCTGCCGCCCCCCAGGACAACGAGGTCGAAATCTTCGGCAACGTCGGTCATGTTGTTCCTCCTGGTCGTTGTGTTGTTTCTTGGGCAGCGGGTCGCAGCCGTCCGTCGCAGGCCGCTTGGGCGAAGCGGACGAGCCGCTGCTGCATGTCCGGATACGGCGTCACTGCTGGCGGGGTAAAGCCGTCACGGATGCCGACGGCGGCACCATAGGGCAGAGAGTCCGTGCTCACCCGCCCGACTCCTAGCTCGCCGAGTTCGCCGGCCTTCCGTGCCGCCGGGGATGAACCCGCACGAGCCTGCCTCCGTCCTGTCCGTCCTGTGGCATTGGGGACGCAGTCGCGCCCGCGGTTCCAAGTAAGACCTACTGGCGTCCACTCCGCGTCTACTCCCTGTCGTGGTCCCCGAGATGCTCCCGCACCCGAAAGGGTCGGGATGCGACAGCGGGCAGCAAACCCGGTGGGGCGCCGCCACAGGGACGTGTGCGCCACATAAATGCCGAGGACGCACTCGCCGTGCGTCCTTCAGGTACTCAGGCGTACCGGAAGCCGCGCGCGGAAAGGCCCGCGCCGACGAGCTGGCGCGACGGAGGAGGTTCGTGGGCGTGCCGATCGCGCGGACCGCGCCTGCCCCGGCCTGAGAACGTGAACGTCTGTGCCGCAGGGAGCACGCACCGGGCGAGGCCGACCCCCTCGTTCCCCCACGACATGCATGGAGCAGCTATGCCCCTCCACGATGCAGCGGCCTACAGCCATCTGTCCGCCCCAGACCCCGTCCTCGCGTAGCTGATCGAGTGGGATCAGCGGACCTCAGCGGCGTGGCAGGGAAGCCCACGTTCTTCGTCAGCGGACTCCGGCACCGCGGCGACTATGACATCGCCAGCCTGTCCGTCGCCGTGCGCGACGCCTGTGAGCGCCCCCTGACAGGCGGTCGCTATGCAGGGCGTCGACACGAGGTAGACAGCCCGTCCACACGGCGGTGGTTGGCTGTACGCGCGGCTGCGACGAGCGTCGCTGCCCCGCTGTGCCATGGTCCGCCTCCCCGGTACAGCGAGGCGTAAGAACCACCGCCGACCAGCGGGAGGCATCTTCGGCGACTCGCCCTGAAGGCATTGCCGCCATCGCCCCGGCCCCCTCCCTCCGCCCCGGGGGAGGGGGCTGGACCCGACCCCAAATTGGGCTTGAGGTCAGACACGTGGATCCGGCTCGAAGCCAGCCCACAAACGAGGCCCCCACCCTGCTTGTTGGCCCAGCCCAGCTCCCTCGGAGTACGCCCCGCCCGCCGGCAGGGCAGGCGGCTTTCGGCGACGGCATCACGCATCTTTGGGTGTGCCGTCACCATCGTGTACTCCCCTGCACCGCGAGGACCTGGCAGGAAATGGCCGCGACTTCAGGCGCTACTTCTACGGGGCGCTTGGCGCGGGGCCTGTCGCAGACCAAGTACTCGTGCTCTCCAGCGGCGGCTACACCGACGTGTCGCACGGCGGGCGTACCAAACTCACCAGGGTGGACAGCGCCAGGTTGGCCGGCATCCTGGCCGACGGCGGCCTTCGGGGCTTCGGCCAGCTGCGCGGCTACGGCTTTGCCACGTGGTGTGCAAGGGAGGCGGTCCCCTGCGGCGGTGACACGGTGATGCCATACATGTTCGGTGTGGCCGTCGACGTCTCAGGGGTGTGTGAGCCCTGACGACTACGTCTATATGGACGGCGCCGACGGCATCGTGATCCCTTCAGCGAGCCTGCTGCGGGTCTTCGCCATCGCCGAGGACCCCTCGGCCGAGGAGGCCGCAGCTGCCGGAGACATCAGGACTGGCAGCGCGCGGTCGGACGATCAGGGCGACTGCAGGGTCCGCGTCGTGGGCCGGACATGCCGCTGAGCCAGGCAGGTGCGACATAGGCGGGGGCCTGAATGGCCGGCGAGGCGTGACACGGCTATCAGTCGAGTATCCGCCTGTCTCTAGGCTGCGAGTCGAGGACGACGGCGTTCGTTAAGCCCGCTGCCTGTCACCCGATCCCGAGTGCACACCGGTGTGTCCCAACGGCGTGTCCGCCGAGCACCCGGTATTCACCGATATCGACCCCGGTCATCTCCCGCCTTTGCGTCTCTCCGGACGCCAGGCTTGCGCCTCAGGCGTACGAGGGGAGCGCTGCCCCCGGGTCCCGTCGCCCACGCGAGAAGCGATCGACTCTTCCGAACGGACAGCTGCAGACTCGGCTTCCCGATCCCGTTGTTTGGCCCGGCTCCGCGCGGCGGGACTCCAAGCACGGTGTTCCGTGACCCTCGTGCCGCTGCTACCGCAGGATCTCACGGCCGAAGCAGCCCCGCGGGGATACGCTGCCGTCGCTTCGCCCTCGGAATCCGGTGAACTGCGCTGCGCACGCTGCATCCAGGCCACGTCGTGTCAGGGCCACCATCTGATGGGAACCCGCTTGACCGCGGACACCTCGAAGAGGAGCTCGACTTCGTCACCCATGAACCACTCGCCCGCGTCCATCACCGGGCCCCATAGGGAACCCCACTCCGAACGCTTCAGCACGGAGCGCCCTACAAACCCTACGCGCTCGCCGCCCTGCGGGCTCAATGCGCTGCCACGGTATTCGCCATCGACGACGAGAGGCCTCGTCATGCCTTTGACCCACAGGCTTCCCGCGAGACGGCAGAGGTTTGTACCCAGGGCCTCGGCCGAGGAGGACCAGAACGACATGATCGGGTACTGCTCGGCGGCGAGGAGAGCGGCGCTGCGCATGTGTGCGTCCCTGTCCTTCCAGCCGGTGTCAATGCTCGACGATGTCACGTACACCGCGAGCGTTGTCCTTTCGGGCCGCTCGCTGTCGAGGAAGAGCGTGCCCGCGAACTGTCGGAACGCTGCGCGAGTGCTGGTGGCCGTTCGGTTTCGGGCACTGAAACTGACATTGCTGTTGGCCGGGTCGATAAAGTAGGTCGCGGCGTCAGCTGGGAGTGACGGGTCAAGCAACTGGCCGCCGTGTCCGCTAGTCATACCGACCTCCATCCGCCTTGCCCCCGGGGGGCTCGTTTGTGGTTAGCGGCGCGATGCTCCTTAGCCTTACCAGCAGGTCTGGGAGGATTGCTACGCCGACGGGCCCCGGGGCGGGCAGTGCGCACGACCGAATAGCATCAGGCCCGCGGGGCGTCCGTGAGCACGGCAGTGCCTGCGCCGGGATATCCAGTTCTGCCACCGCCTCCGGCTCGTCGCTTCACCCCCCTGGTACTGCGGCCTGGGCTCGGGCGGTGTGGACGCCTAGCTTCGAGGACGGTGCCTCGGTAGTTGTGCCGCCCCTCCTCGCTGAGCCTGTTGTCGACCTCGCCTT
>NZ_JAYWVC010000415.1:0-3578 GCF_036281785.1 Streptomyces chiangmaiensis
CCTCATGGCACGTCTGCGGTAGCGCAAGTCGTCGGCATCATACGGCAGTTGTCGTAGATATGCGGGAGCCGGCTGTGGCGTTTGACACGGCCGGCCCCGCTGTTCATAACGTTTCGACAGAGATATCGAGTGGTATGGCCACGCGTCGCGGTCAGTCGGTGTCGCTGCGCTCACAAAAGCCCCGTCATTTGGCGGGGCTCGCTCTTTATGACCGTTTTATCTGGGGCTTTCAGCCAGTGGAGCGTTCACTTCCGAGTGTTTGGAATGGTGCAGGCTGACGTGCTGGAATGCCTGAACTGCCCAGTAGTCAAGGACGAACAAGTCGGAGACAGGGCTCTTGAGACACCGCGGCACGACGTAGGTGCCGTCGCCGAGAGGTTGTTGGTCGAGTGAGGCGAAGCAAGAACGGTCCCGAGCCGTCGGCGCGGGGCAACTTCACCCCGCCGCCGCGCGGAGCGGCACCCGCACAAGTGCCCGGCCCGGAGCCATCGGCTCTCCCGCCCAGGGGCAGCCGCTTCTCGCCGCGCAACTGGCGCGTGCCGACGAGGCTGAACGCGATCCTGCTCATACCCGTGCTGGTGGGCCTGGTCATGGGCGGCTTCCAGGTGAGGAGTTCGATAGACACCTGGCAGGAGGCAAAGGACGCGGAGAACACCGCACGACTGGTGCAGGCATCACTGTCCTATGCGGACGCGCTCTATCAGGAGCGCGACATCTCCGCGGCGCCCCTGCTGAAGGGCAAGGCCCAGTCCGCCGAGGACAAGGCGACCGTCAAGAAGGTGCGTGACGCCTCCGACGCGGCCGCCGCCGCCTTCAACGGCGCCGCGCAGAACATGCCGCACAAGGCGGGCCTGGAGCGCCGCCTCGGCATCTTCCGCGACGCCGAGAAGCAGCTGCCGGCACTGCGGCAGGCTGCCTACACCGCCAAGCTCCCCGGCGTGAAGACCGAGGAGGGCTATGTCGCGGTCGCGCACCCGCTGATGGAGTTCGCCAACGAGCTCGGCCTCGGCACCGGCAACATCACCAGCTACGGCCGTAGCGTCTACGCCATCTCGCTCACCAAGGCCGCACTCTCCCTGGAACGCTCGATCGGCATGCACCTGCTGGTCAGCCCGGGCCCCGAAGCCACCGACCTCGCCAAGCAGCGCGTCGCCCTCTCCTCGTACACCTACCTCGAGGGCATCGCCGTCGAGGAGTACCTCGGCGGTGGCACCGCGGCCGACGCCAGGAAGCTGGATGAGGCCACGACCAAGCTGAAGAGCGACGGCGCCGCCCTGGCGAAGCAGGCCGCCCAGAAGGCGAAGGCCGAGGGCAAGACCTATGTGCCGCCGCCGTCCGACCCCACGGTGATGGTCGCGGTGCTCGCCTCCCTGAAGTCCCCGACCCCGGAGGCCGTCGGGGCCCTCGCCTCGCAGGGCGTCACCCCCGCCAACTGGTGGGCGGTGAACACCCTCAAGTACAACGCCTACCGCCAGATCGAGTCGGACCTGGCCGACAAGGCCGTGGCGGACGCCTCGAGCATCGCCGACGACGCCCAGCGGTCCGCGTTCGTCACGGGCGCCATCGTCGTCGTCGCCCTGCTCGCCGCGTTCATCCTGGCCAGCCTCATGGCCCGCCAGATGAGCCGCTCGATGCGCCAGCTGCGCAACGCCGCCTTCGGCGTCGCCGAACAGCGCCTGCCGATGCTGGTCGACCAGCTCTCGCGCACCGACCCGGGCCGTGTCGACACCCGCGTCGCGCCCATCCCGATCTCCTCCACGGACGAGATCGGCGAGGTCGCCCGCGCCTTCGACCAGGTCCACCGCGAGGCCGTCCGGCTCGCGGCCGAGCAGGCCCTGCTGCGGGGCAACATCAACGCGATCTTCACCAACCTCTCGCGTCGCAACCAGTCGCTGATCGAGGGCCAGCTGACCCTGATCACCGACCTGGAGAACAACGAGGCCGATCCGGACCAGCTCGAGAACCTCTTCCGGCTCGACCACCTCGCGACCCGTATGCGCCGCAACGGCGAGAACCTCCTCGTCCTCGCCGGCGAAGAGCCCGGCCGCCGCTGGGACCAGCCGGTCCCGCTGATCGACGTGCTGCGCGCCGCCGCCTCCGAGGTGGAGCAGTACGAGCGCATCCAGCTGTCCGGCGTTCCGGAGGCCGAGATCCACGGTCGCGCCGTGACCGACCTCGTGCACCTGCTCGCCGAGCTGCTGGAGAACGCGACCACGTTCTCCTCGCCGCAGACCAAGGTCCGCGTCACCGCCACCCGTCTTCCCGACGGCCGGATCATGATCGAGATCCACGACAAGGGCATCGGGCTGACGGCCGAGGACTTCGCGGACATCAACCACAAGCTGGCCAACCCGCCGACCGTGGACGCCGCGATCTCGCAGCGCATGGGTCTGTTCGTGGTCGGCCGGCTGTCGGACCGGCACGGCATCCGGGTCCAGCTGCGGCCTTCCGGCGAGCAGGCGGGCACCACGTCGCTGGTCATGCTCCCGGACGCCATCACCCACGGCGGTGGCGGCGAGCAGCCACTGGAGCGCGACGAGTTCACGGTCTCGCACATCATCCCGGAGCAGCAGTTCCAGGGCGAGGACTTCGGGGCCCCGCAGCCGATGCGTACGGCCGCGGAACTCGGCTTCGACGACAGCCGCTATGTGGAGGTCCCGGACGACATCCGGGACCTGGACCCCGTCGGGCGCTCGCTGATGCGCGAGGAGCGTCGTGCGGCCCTGGAGGCCCAGGCACAGGGCCACAGCCGCCCGCAGGAGGCCGACGAGCCCCGCCCGTCGTACCAGGACGGGTTTGAGGGACAGCAGTCCGCGTACGGCAACGGACAGCACCCGTACGAGGAGCAGCAAGCGGCGTACGAGGAGCAGTACTACGCGCCGAACGGTGGCCTGCCGCAGGGCGACGGCTTCCCGTCCGGTGGCTACCCGGAGCCCGCCTACGCGGAGCCGGTCCAGGACAACCGTGCGGCGACCCAGGCGACCACGCCGGAGACGTTCCCGGCCTTCGAGGAGTCCTCGTACCAGGAGGACTGGCCGAAGCGGGACGACTACCAGAGCGCATACCGTGGTGATTACGCTCCGGATACGGAATCCATGCAGGCCGCTGACGTGAGTGAGCGCGACCGCGTAGGCTTCGACCGTCCAGGACCGGCCCCCTCCGCCGTCCACGACCTGACGGATGCCGGACTGCCCCGCCGCGGCTCCACCGCGAACGGCGGCAACGGCCGTCCGCAGCCCGTGACGCAGGAGCCGTCGTCGGCCACGGAGCAGGGTGACGGCTGGCGCTCCGCAAACGACCAGCGGTGGGAGCAGGCGTCCCAGGTCCGGAAACCGAAGGCGGGCGGGGTCACCTCCTCCGGTCTGCCCCGGCGGGTGCCCAAGGCGAACCTGATCGAGGGCGCCGCGGAGACGACCCCGCAGGGAGGCCCACAGGTCTCCCGCGCCCCCGAGGACGTGCGGGGCAGGCTGAGCAACCTGCGCCGAGGCGTCCAGCGCGGACGCAACGCAGGCAGTGAAACGAACGGCCAGGGCTTCGGTCCTGACAGCACCTACAACCAGGAGCGTTAGTGTGAGCCC
>NZ_JAYWVC010000416.1:0-3536 GCF_036281785.1 Streptomyces chiangmaiensis
TCGTTCACCGGCGGAACGGTCGACCTCTCTGGCGCGACCGGTGAAGCGCCAATCGGTCTGATGCCGCCGGGAACACCGCTGCCGCCCGGTTTGTCGCTGCCGCCGACTTGGTGACTGTCCCCCCACTCGGTTCTCGGCGTGGGTCGGCTTCGGCAACGGCGGCGTGATCGCCGACAACGACCCTGTCGAGCAGGAGAAGACCGCGAAGTTCAACGCGCTGCTGTCCAACGCGGTGATCTTCCATAACGCGCTCGACATCGCCGAGATCGTGCGCCAGCTGCAGGCCGAGGGGATGGAGATCGATCCGGAGGACCTGGCGCAGGTCTCGCCGTACCTGACCGAGCACATCCGCCGCTTCGGCGAATACTCCACCCACGAACTCGGCGACGAACCGGACGCCTACGACCCCCGCCTGGACATCGACTTCACGCCGCTGCGCGGCGAGGAACCCGCCGCGGCCGGCTACGACACCGCCGCGTGAACCTCTCCACGAGCGAAGGACACCGGTCATGCCCGCTGAACAGATCGGACGCTGGGACGGCACGCGGCCGACCCGACCTGCGACGGTTACTGCGCAGGAGGACTACACGCATGCTGTTCGGTGCTGTTCTCTGATCCCATGGAGTGGTTCGGGACGGGGGCCGGGGAGGTGGGCGGGTGCCAGGTGAGGATCCAGC
The DNA here is from genome assembly GCF_036281785.1 of Streptomyces chiangmaiensis. Lineage (NCBI taxonomy): Bacteria > Bacillati > Actinomycetota > Actinomycetes > Kitasatosporales > Streptomycetaceae > Streptomyces > Streptomyces chiangmaiensis. The sequence goes on from NZ_JAYWVC010000416.1 coordinate 678, forward strand.
CGGCGGTAAGCGCCGCCGCGCCGCCTGCCAGGGCGATGGCGCCGCCTGTTCCGGTGCCTGCGGCCGCCGCGCCGAAGCAGGCCGGCCCGATGCCCTGTAGCGTCATGCTGCCGGAGCCGACCAGGCCGAAGGCCTGGCCTTGGCCATCTGGCGGTAGGGCGTCCAGGAACGGCCGTTGCAGGCCGAGACCGTAGGCGAATCCGAAGCCGCAGAGCAGGAGAAGACAGGATGAGACGCCCACTCCGGGCTCGGCAGCGAAGCCGACCAGCGGCATTCCCATCAGCGCGATCAACGGGACTACCAGTCGCTCCCGGGTGAGTGGCCGTAGGAGTCGGCCCACCAGCAGGTCACCGACCAGCATGCCGAGCGGCAGACAGCCCATCAGCACCGCGTACCAGCCGGGCGCGAAGTGGCGTCCTCCGGCGTAGGCGACGATCAGGCCTTCCGCGCCCGCCACGAACGCGGGCGGCAGCCATTGGGCCAGCATCAGTCGTCGCACCGTGTGTTTGCGCAGCAGCAGGCCGGCGCCGTGCAGGCTTGCCCGGACGGTGCCGGCGTCGCCCCGGGCGCTGTCGGGTGTGCCGTCGAGCTGTCCCGGCTGCAGTCGGGGTAGCCGGATGCGGATGGCGAGTGCGCAGCCGAGGTAGAGGGCGGCGCTGACCGCGAGCGCCCGGCGCGGGCCGAGTGCCGCGACGACCGCACCTCCAAGCGCCAGACCGAGCAGTTGCGCGCCGGAGGCAGCGATGTTGTTCAGCGAACGGCCCAGTACGTAGGCGTCGCCCTGCAACGACTGCGCGACCAGCCGACTCGACGCGCCGTGAAACACCGGTGTGGCGAGGGCGACCAGCGCCACGACACCAAGGCTTGCCACGGTCGGCATCCGCACCAGGGCGAGCAGCAGGGCGGCGGCGCACGTCAAGGCGTAGCCGCCGGTGATGAGCGCGCGGGGTGGCAGTCGGTCGGCCAGTGAGCCCAGCAGCAGCGAACCGAACAGCTGCGGGAGGAAGCCGATGCCGAAGGCCAGTGCGCTCAGCAGCGCGGAGCCGGTGGCCGAGAAGACCAGCACCGAGAACGTGGTGATCCGCAGCGCGTCCGCAGTGATCGCGACGGCGCGGGTCGAGAAGAGCAGCCGGAATCGCGGCTCGGCCAGCACCTCCCGGTAGGTGGCACGGTGGTTGCCCTGCGCGGGCTCGGCGGTTGGGGTCATGACGCGCAGCCTCGCCGTGCGCCCACGCCACTCACCAATGATTCGTCGCTGGACGAATCGGAACAGAAGTCCGGCGTTAGCATGACCGGGTGCTGCGCTTCGAAGTCTCCGTCGAGGACCTGCTGCGCAGCCGCTTCGCGCTGTCGCCCGCGCTGGACCTCTGCTTGCTGCTGCGCTCGCTCATCGGCCAGGGCCAGCCGCTGCCGCGAGCTTGGGCCGCCCGGCTCCTGCCGGCCTTTGAACGGCTACGCCGCGAGACCGAACTGGACGCCGCCCTCGCTCTGCAGGCCCCGCACGGCGGACCGAACTTCGTCGCCCCGCCCCCGCGCGGTCTCAACCAGACCTGGGCGGACGACCTGGCCATGATCAGGGCCACACCGCTGGAAGCGGCCCGCCACGAATTCGCCACCACCGCGACCGGCCCGTCCGCCCGCGATCCCCGCGTACGCGCGGTGCTGGATTCGCCGGACGCCGTCTCCAGGATCGCCGAGGCGATGGACCAGGCATGGCACGAGCTGCTCGCCGCGGACTGGCCGCAACTGCGCGCGATCTGTGAGCGCGATGTCGTGCACCGGGTGGGTGTGATCGGCGAACACGGATGGGCCACGACCATCGAGAGCCTGCACCGGGGCATCGCCTGGCACGCAGGCGGTATCGAGATCAACTTCTTCCGAGGCGGAACAGTCCGCCTCACCGGCGACGGGCTGCTGCTGATCCCATCGGTCTTCGTCGGGCATATCGCCGCCCACCTGGAAGACCCCTGGCCCAGGACCTTGGTCTATCGCGCCCGCGGCACCGCCGCCCTGTGGGGCGAACAGGAAACTGTCCCCCAACCGGACACGCTGACCGCACTGGTCGGCCGGGCCCGAGCCCGGCTGCTGTTGGCGCTGGACGCCCCGGCCAGTACCAGCCACCTCGCCCGAAGCCTCGCCATGGCACCCGGCGCGGTAGGAGACCACCTCGCCATCCTGCGAGGCGCGGGACTGCTCGTCCGCGCCCGGTCCGGACGGTCGGTGCTCTACCGGCGCACCCCGCTCGGCGAGGCGCTGGTCGCCGGTTCGGGCTGAGGGCTCAGATCGGCAGAGCAGCTCTACGACCAGCAGCTCGTCCGACTCCCCGGCGTCCAACGCCTGACTTCCACCCTGGTCATGAAGAACGTCGTCCAGGACAGACCGCTGCCCGAATAGCCGCCCCCTCGCTCCGGCCGCCCTCTCTGTCGACAAACGATCGTTTGCCGACACTTGAAGGGTGCAGACTTGGGTGCTTCCCGCAATGCATCAAGTGGTCTTGAGGTGTTCCGCGGTTTGTAGCCTCCACGACCCGCCACCCCGCTTCTCAAGCTGCTCACGCGCAGCCACTGCCCGGTCGGCCAACTGTGTTAGCCGACTGATCAGAGCCTTGTCGGAAGGCTCGTCGGGCTGAAGCCGCATGGGATGACGTTTTGCGTCCACTGGTCCACGGTCAGTGCCATGCCCATTGAAACCACGCGCCGACCGCTCAACCGCCGGGAAAGCGTTGCCTGATTGATGCCCAGCTTCTCGGCGAGCCGGAGCTGCGTCAGTCCCTGTTGCATATGGGCGTCCCGGACTTCTTGGGACCACTCGTCAAGGGCCTCTGCGAGGTAGTTAGCGAGATCCCCGAAGGAGACCCGG
>NZ_JAYWVC010000417.1:0-3527 GCF_036281785.1 Streptomyces chiangmaiensis
GTGGGTGAGGAGTTCGGCGGGGTCGAGCTCCAGGTCGGCGAGGGTCTGGACGCCGGTGCGCAGGCGGCCCATGGTGGCTGTTGCGTGCAGGCCGTGGCCGGCGACGTCCCCGACGACCAGGGAAACCCGCAGGGAGGGCAGGGGGATGACATCGAACCAGTCGCCGCTGATCTCCGCACCGCCGCCAGCGGGCCGATAGAAACCCACGGTCTCGGCCGCCGCCGTGTCGGTGGCGGCCGGGGGCAGCAGGCGCTGCTGCAGCGCGAGCACCGCGTGGTGCTCCCTGGTGTACCGCCGGGCGTTGTCCACGCTGAGCGCCGCCCGGGAAGCGATCTCCGCCAGGAGGTCCGCGTCCTCCTTATCGAAGGGATGCGGCTGCTCGGTACGCCAGACCACGACAACGCCGAGCACCAGACCGCGAGCGAAGAGAGGCGACGATACATATGAGTGCCCGCGCTCAGGGATGAGGAGTGATACCAGTTCCGGGAAATCGATCATGGGATGTTCGGTCCGGTGACCTCTGACGGTCTCGCCGCGCTGCATCTGCTGCATGTGGGGGCCATCCGGCAGTGGCGGGCACGCGGCACCGGGCGGCAGGAGCGGGGTGGGCCAGACGCCGGAGGCTGAGGCCACCCCCGTCTGGCGCAGGTGCCACTGCCCGGCGCCGGCCAGTTTGGGCGGCTCATCACCCTCGAACACCGCCTCGGCGAGCAACACCCAGGCCTGGTCCCCAAGGGAAGGGACCAGGACATCCGCCAGGTCCTGTGCGGTGCGGGTGACATCGAGGGATGAGCCGATTTTCTGTGCGGCAGCGTGCAGGAGCTCCAAGTCGCGGCGGGACCGGCCCTGATCGCTGAAGTCGGGGGTGCCGAGGACGAAAGCCCGGCTCCTGGCGCGATCATCAGAGGCGTTCATCGTGCCTCCTCCTCTCCCCCAGTATCTATCCACGGGTTTCCGATGGCGCGAGGCTTCGCACAGGACTACCGGCGCGAGCACAGCGCCCTCCGCGAGGTTTTTCGGTTCGGGGTTGGGCCCCAGGTAGGAGCCGCTCCAAGACCCAGTTAACCCTCGGCTCCGGGTCTGCGAGGTGGTGATGTGTACCACCGGGATCATGTTCTGCTGCCTGCCGTTCGTGGCGGCTTCGATCTCCTTCTGGGCGCTGCGTCCCATCGCCCGCAGCAGGCAGGTCTTGCTGATGCTCGCGGGCCCGTCGATGACATGGTCCATCAGCCCGTCACGGCATCCGCTGTTGCGGTGGACCGCCTCAACGACCATCTCCTGCATGTAGGACATCGCGTCGGTGGGCACCATCCGCAGATGCGATGACACTCGCTGTAGCGGGACATTAGTTTGACCTTGCGGGTACTTGCAATCTCGCACCTTTGTGTCAGTACGCGACCTGCGCGTATGTCGCCCGATGACAGTTAAGTCACTGGTATTGAAGGTTAACGTAGACGATCCAGGATGTAGTGCCGTAGAGAGGCGGTAGCCTTGCTCTCGGTGCGCGTGGTTGACCATGTCAACAGAATGGGACGGGACGCTGGCGGGCTGCTGATCGGAATTTCGATTGAGTCGGTTGCGTCCGGTGCGGTGGCTAGGACGCAGACGCCGAATCCGGCGGCAGCGAGGCCGCGTAGCGTGGCGGTATCGATGCTCTCGAACACAATGCGCGGGGTGAACCCGGCAAGAGCGCAGAGCTGTTCTGTCGTGGCCCGCAGGCCGTATCCGCGGGGCATTGCGAGAAAGTTGTCCGAAGCGACTTCGGTGAGCGCTACCTGGCTGCGTGTGGCCAGCGGGTGCGAGGGCGGAACGACAAGCACGAGCTGCTCAGTGAGCAACTTGGCGGTGGCGAACTCCGGGGAATTCGGCGCGGGCGAGGTCAGGCATAGATCGATATCGCCTTCACGCAGTGCATTGAGCAGGAACTCGGATCCTCCTTGGTGAAGGGTTATCTTCACTTCAGGGTGGCTGCCGCGGTAAGCGCGCAGAATTTCAGGCACCATGCGAGACCCTAGGGTGTTGAGGAATCCGAGAGCTACTGCGCCCCCTGTGGCACCCAGGTTCTCGGCAAGGTCCGCGCTGGCCCGCTCGAGACCCTCCGAGCATCGCTGCAGCGCATGCTGGAGAGAGCGGCCGTGGCGGGTCAATCGGACAGACCGGCCGACGCGGGTGATCAGGGGCAGCCCCAGTTGGCGTTCCCACCGGACCAGCGCACGGCTGAGACTGGACTGGGCGACTCCCAGTTCCGCTGCGGCCTGTGTGAGGTTCTCGTGACGGGCGATCGCGAGGAATTGAACCAGCGGTGAGGCGAAAACGTCCGCCACGTCAGGCTTCGTGAGACGGTGGCCAGTCATATGCACATTATGCGCACGCGCATCGTTAGCTCGCCAAATCGCATTGGACGCATCAGCCCCACGCTGACAAGCTCGCAGTTGTGTTCACCAATGCGCGATGCGATCGCAAGCACCCAGTACAGGCGAACAAATCCGGCAGAGCCACCCTGCTCAACGGGCTGCAACTCGCTGCCGTGTGCGTAGAAGCCGCCTTGGGCCCGCTCGGCACCGAGTTGGTGGCCCCGATGCTGCCCTTGCAGCGATGACATGGTGGCATGCGGTGATCATCCTGATCGCCGGAATCTGGTCCGGTGCCATCAATTCGGTGGTCGGTTCGGGCACGCTCGTGACGTTCCCTGTGCTGGTGGCGCTCGGCTATCCACCGCTGACCGCGACCACCTCGAACGCGATCGGGGTGGCACCCGGCTCGATCAGCGGCGCGATCGGGTATCGCAGGGAACTGACTGGGTTCTGGCCACAGGTGGCCCGACTCTCGGTCGCCTCGTTCTTCGGCGCGATTTGCGGCACGATCCTGCTGCTGTCACTGCCGACCAAGGCGTTCGAGTCGTTCCTGCCGGTACTCGTCGGCCTTGCCGTGGCGCTGGTGATAGTCCAGCCCAAGGTCTCCCGGTGGATCACGAAACGCCGCGAGGCCGATGGCGTCGAGGAAACGGACCACCGCAAGATCACCCCGCTGCTGCTGTTCTTCACGTTCCTGATCGGTATCTACGGCGGGTATTTCACAGCCGCGCAGGGCGTGTTGATGATGGCGGTGATGGGCATGATGCTGTCCGAGCCTCTGCAGCGGCTCAACGGTACGAGAAACGTCCTGTCCGCCTTGGTGAACGTCGTCGCCGGCACGATTTACGCTCTCAACGCGCCGATCAGCTGGCCTGTTGCCGCCATCCTCGCTGTCGGCTCGACCCTCGGCGGGCAGCTCGGTGCCAAGATCGGGCTCAAGCTGAAGCCAGCCATGCTACGCGGAGTCATCGTCGTGGTTGGTGTCGGCGCGATGGTTCAACTGGCTACGAAGTAGGGAAACTCTTCGCCATGTCCAGGCACTGAACGTGCCGCGGAGCAACAACGCCTGGTCCCTGCCGTTGCCCGCGCAGGCGCGGATGGTTGTCAACTACTTGCCGCTGTCGGCCAGCACCTCCCACGAGCAGCCGAACGCCACCGGTTGGCTTCGACAAT
>NZ_JAYWVC010000418.1:0-3526 GCF_036281785.1 Streptomyces chiangmaiensis
AGAGCAGTCCCGCGAGCATATGCACCCAGGGTGCCCTACCGGCCCGGCAGAACATCGTTCCTGGTCGGGTCCGGTGCAGCCATTCTGAAGCGGTACGGCAGTAATTCTGAAGCGGTACGGGCGTGGCTATGTGAAGTACACGAGCACGCGGCCGGTGTTGCCCGGATCGGTCTCCCGGCGCACGTACAGCTTCCTGATGTGCTTCTGGTCGAGGAAGGCCAGGACGCGCCTGTGGAGCTGTCCCGCCCCCTTCCCCGGGATGATCTCGGCGATCGGATCCCCGGAGTGGACGGCAGCGAAGAGGAACTGGCGCAGGGCGAGCTCGATGTCGCGGTTGTTCCGGAAGATCGGATGCAGATCCAGGCTGAGCACGCGACAACTCCTCTCGTATGCACCCGGTCTCACGCCGGCTGCTCTTTGCTTGCGTCTCGACCTTGGTGGTGCCGGGGCCGGTTCCATTCCGGAGCCGAGGTTCGGGTCGATGGTCGTGTCGTGTGCCGGGGGCGGGGTCAGGCTGCGTTGTGGGCGGTGAGGGTCACACGGGCGTCGTTGGCGTCGATGGCGATGTTGAGTGAGGCGTCGAGTCCTTTGGCGAGCTTGGCGAGGAGAGGCAGGGTGGGGATGGTGTCGGAGCCCTCGATGCGGGAGATTTTGGCCTGGGTCAGGCCGGTGCGGGCAGCCAGTTCGGCCTGGGACAGTCCCAGCTCGGTGCGGCGGTCGTAGACGGCCTTGGCCAGGGCCATGGACAGGCGGTGCTCCTGGCGCTCCTGCTCGATCTGGGGCGATTCGCGGTATCCGTCGACGAGCTTGCGTTCCCGCGCCAGCTTCCAGCGGCTGTGCTGCATCAGTGGTCTCCTTCCTCGCGGGTGAACTCGCTTTCCTCGCGGGTGAACTCGCTGTGGGCCGGGCCGTGCTCGGCTTCGCATTCCTTCTTCGCCTGGACCGCCCGGTTGATCTGGGTTTCTTCGTGTGGTCGGGTCTTGCGGAACACGGTGAGCAGCACGATGCGGCGGTCGTCGGTGATCCAGTAGGTGATCCGGGTGGCGACGCCGTCCAGGCTGGGGCGTAGTTCGTTCACGCCGTCGCGCAGCGGGCGGGCGTACGGCATCGGGGTGTGTGGCCCCAGCTCGGCGAGTAGTTCGGCGTAGTCCTCGACCTTGCGGTAGAGCTTGCCGGGCAGGAGCTCCAGCCAGGCCCGGACCTCGGGCTCGACCTCGATGACGTACAGGGCAGCCATGGAGCCAACGTATATGTCGTCTACGACATGGGCAAGCCGGCGGGGCGAGCGGCTTGGACGGCCTGTGGGTGCCGATAATTCCGTCTGCGTAAGTAAAGCGGCATTGCGGGTGCCGAAAAATCATCCGCCAAGGTCACCGTCTTGATCGCTGTTCCACACGGCTGGGGCTGATCACCGTGAAACTGCCACCCGCTCACCGTCTGGACGGCATCGTGAGCTGTCGTGGCTGAGTCTGGCCTACCTCGCTGCGACGAAGGCCCGTGCGGTCCTGCGCTTGTTGACGATGAGCGATCATGACAAAGACATCAAGATTCGATTTACAGTCCCGCACGGTCAGCATCGGGCAACCGCAGCTGCCCAGCGGCGCGACACAGTACGAGCGGTAGGGGCGGGCGTAGGCCCTTTCGTCGAGCAGGGTGCGGTTGAGGCGTTCGACCTTGCCGTTGGTCTGGGGCCGGTAGGGCCGGGTTCGCTTGTGGGTGATCCCGGCCGGTGTCAGGGCATCCCGCCACAGGCGGGACCTGTAGCAGGAGCCGTTGTCGGTCAGGACGCGTTCGATACTGATCCCGGCGGAGGTGAAGAATGCCTGGGCCCGGGTCCAGAAGGCGGTGGCGGTTTCCTTGCGTTCGTCGGTGTGGATCTCGCTGTAGGCCGGGCGGGCAAGGCGGTAGCGGGTCAGCACACGCGGTGCACGGTCGAGGGTGCCAGGTGCAGCAGGTGCGCGATGCGGTCCGGTCCCCAGCGGCGCTGGATACGGACCTTGATGATCCGCCGCTCGGTGCGGGTCGGTGACCGGTGGGGGCTGTGGTGTGGGTGGCTGGAGCGGTCGGCCATTCCGGCCGCGCCCAGGGCCCGGTGGCGATCGGCCCACCGCTGAGCGGTGGTGGGCGAGACCTGGAAGCGTTCGGCAGCCCGTCGCAGGGGTCAACCGTCCTCGACGACGCATCGGGCCAGACGCAGACGTCCGGTCTCGGTCAGGGGTGCATTACGGTGTGGCACGAGGGCCTTTCTGGTCACTGGTGCAGATGTCGCAATCCACACCAGGCCAGAAGGCCCTCGCCCATTTCAAGATCCCTCAGCCGAGACCTGCATCACCGTCCACAAGCTCCCGGGACAGAACACCTAGGACCTGGCCTCCGCGGGCTTCGGCAGCCGCCTGACCTTCTCGGCCTGGGGTTATGCCTGCTGGGTGGGCTTGGGCAGCGTGCAGGCGAGCGGGTCCCCGGCTTGCCGCTGGGTGAGCGCGGCCAGATGAGTGGTGACCGTGGCGCTTTCCCGCAGCCGGGCGTAGGTGGCGTACACGGTCTGGGCGACGGTCTCGGGGTCGTGGTGGGGGAAGCGCGCGGCGAGGTGCTCGATGACGCGGTCGAGGGAGCGCTCGCTGTCCATGATGGGCTCGCTCTCACACCCAGGAGCTCGCGAAGGTGGAGCTGGTCGTGATCCACGACGGGAGGGTCATCACCGTTGGCGACCTGCTGTCCGACGACAACCTGCCCGGCATGAGGAACATCCTCAACGCCGTCTGCTCACACCGCGGCCCGCGAGCAGCGCACACACCGATCCGCGCTGCGAATGGATCTCGGGACTCGATGCCGCAGCGCCACCGCGGGCCCGAAGCGCTCCGCCTGCTGATGGAAACTGGCCCCGACAAGGGGACGCAGAGGTGTGTCGCGAACACCGAGAGACAACGAGAGAGAGTGGGACCCAGTGAGACTGGATCCCACTCTCGCATCTCGGCATTCGCCCTGCTCAGATCTTGATTTTTGCTGGCTGACTGGCGAGTGCCCCCGGCAGGATTCGAACCTGCGAACACAGCTCCGGAGAGAACGCCAAGATGGGCGCAGGCGGCCCCTCTGACATGCATCTACGCCAAAAGGAGGCGTTTTTGGAGGGGAGGTTTATCGCGTACCGTGCGCGGGCTGCAATCTGAGCTGCCCCTGGTTCCGCGGAGTCTCTACCGAAACTCTGGGCAGCCCACTCGCATGGTTCATACGAGTCGCACACCCCCTGTGATCGGCACATGATCAAGGAAAGCTGACGTCGCGTCACCCGTGGTGCGACGTTGCCCTCTGCCCCCCTTGCGAAGGAGAAGTGCGCAGGATGACCACAACGTCTGAACGTGTTTCAGAACCACTGACGCGACAGGTGTCGAAGCGGGTCTCCCAGTCCGTCTTCGACGGCTCCAGACTCCGTGTCGTGCTACTCGTGGACGTCTATGACGGAGCCCAGCAGCAGTTCCTGGAGGCGTACGAACAGCTGTGCAGCCAAGTCGCGTCCGTTTCCGGACAT
>NZ_JAYWVC010000419.1:0-3525 GCF_036281785.1 Streptomyces chiangmaiensis
CGTCCCGTTGTCACCGGGAGCGGTGGCGTGCGCGGCGGGCATGGCGAGGGCGGAAAGGGCCAGGGCACCGGAGACGGCGGCCACGGTGGCTCGTATACGCATGCGTTCCCCAGGTGGAGAAAAGGGGCCGGCGCCGGTCTTCCTCGCGGTTCGTCTCGGCGCGGGGCCCAATGATCGTGGAGTCTGTTTGACTCACGTGATCAGATCCCTCACCGGTGGGGGTGGTTGTACGGGAATTTGAATTTTCTGCCGACGGCCTGTCAGTCGCCGTGCGGCGGCCATTCCGGGCTTCGGGCACGGGGTTCTCGCCCTGACCGCCTGCGGCCTCGGACACGGCCGCCTGCCCGGGGCCCTGCCAGTCCGACGCGGCCCCGGCGCCGCTCCGTGTTCCCCTGCCTCCACGGACCGCATCGCCCCACCCTGGGCCGCTTCGAGCGAAACAGAGACGCTGGAGTACGATTCCCGTTCGATTAATCGTACGGCTCTGGGAGGACGGGCCTTGAGCACCCAACTGAGAGAAACCGCAGTGCAGTTGGCTGACGTGCTCTGGCGTCAGCACACCGTGTACCGGGACCGGGCCGGGGGTGTGGTCATCCGGGGAGAGCATGTGCAGCGCTGGATCACTCTCGGCCCCTCGGGTCGCAAGGACGAAATCCTGCTCCGTGCGGGCCGTATCCTCGACGGCGGCACCACCGCTCCGGCGCGTTCGGAGACTGTCGTATCGCTCTGTGCCGGCATCGGCGAGCTCGCCACGGCCTGCCGCCGCCTGCTCGCCGAGACCGCCGCCGATGCCGCACCGCCCGCCCCGGCGGCTCCCGGCCGGACCAAGCAGTCCGAGGAGCCGAAACGGCCCGGGCGAAAAGGGAAACGGATGAGCCTCGCCTCCTGGACGATCCTCGCCTGCGTGGTCGGGGTCGTCGTCCTCTACGCCTACAGCACTGCGACGACAGGCACGCGCTGAAAGCCCGTACGGGTTGGCGTACGCCAACAGCTCCTTCTGGCGGTGATTGGGTGCCTGCCCCGGGCGGACTGAATCATCGAACCCCGAGGCGGTGAGGCAGCTGGCCCTTGTCGCACCCCGGGTCACGGCCTTTACCGTGCGGACGACCTCACCGTCGACCCCGCTTAGGACCTTCTGATCCGTAGCTCTATGTGGATCGGTCGTCCAGGGTCGTAGAGGCCTCGATGCGGTTCCTCAGAGTCGGTGTAAGCCGCTGGTGTCAGACATCAGTGGTCCGCTTGACAAGTTCTCGCTGTCGGCAGTTGCGCATGATGCGGCCGCCCTGCGATCAGGGTCGACGTCGCACCAAGCGCCGCAGAGCGGCTACTTCAACGGTGCGGACGATGATCAGGACGATCACCGTTGCGATCAACCGCGCTCGATGAGCAGGTTCCATTCTGGAGCGGTATGCGGTTTCGTCGGCGGACCGTCAGGCGTCTGATCTGCGCCGGTTCGTTGAGCCTCGCCTACGACGACCGATGGGTGCGCAGGTGGTCCAGGGCCATGGCAAGCGCATCGCGCAGCGGCGTGATGTCAGAGCGCAGGTGAGCGAGCATCAACCCGCCCTGCAGGGCCGCCATGGTGGCGGCTGCCAGGCGGCCCGGGTCGGCGTCGTCGCGGAGCTCTCCCTGCCCCCCAACCGGGTCAGGCCGCGGGCAAGGTAGGACTCCCATGTGCAGAAGGCGGAGTCGAGCTCGATCTGCAGGGCCGGGTCGCCGTCGAGTTCGCCCACCAGACTGCCGAGGGGACAGGCGTACGGACCGTCGGGTCCGGCGTGCATCGAGAGTAGGTCGGCGGCCCAGCCCTCGAAGTCCTCCCAGGTGTGCATGTGTTCCAGTCGCGGCTGGCCGGCCAGGATCCCTTGGAGCTGGTGATCGATGACCGCGGCGATGAGTTCCTGTTTGCTGCCGAAGTAGTGGTAGAGCTGCGACTTCCCGGCCCCGCAGGCGGCCAGCACGTCATCCAGGCTGGTCGCGGCCACTCCGCGCTCCGACATCAGTTGTGCGGCCGCGGCCACGATCGCGGATCTGGTGCGCTGCCCGCGCTCCGTCATCGGTCGGGGCCGACCGGGCTCCCTGGCTGTACGCCGTTGCGGCCGCGCGTTTCTTTCCTGCGTTGGTTGCAGGCGCACGCTGAACTCCTCGCCCCACCAATATTCCTCCTCCAGCTTCCAGCCCGTCTGCTCGGCTCTGCCTGGGTCGACGGTGGACGGGATGGGAGCTCCCCGCGCACGCCACTACGGGCCCGCAGCCAGCGACGGTGCCCCCTCCATCCCGGTGCCGGCCGATCCCCCGCCGGAGGCATCGCCTTGGCCGTAGGCCGCTCCGTGCGGTGATCGACTCATGGCCTCCGGTCCTATCCACGTGTGCGTCGGCGCAGCGTGGGCGGAGCGGGCCGGAGGCAGGAGCGGCGCCCGCAGCGGAGCCGGGAGCGCGCCCGGCGGAGCGGAGCGCAGCCGGGGCTTGATGAGGTAGAGAAACCTGTAACGGTTGCTGGTCACAGCCACTCGTTTGGCTTGGTATGGTCCGCACCGTATCCAGGCCGGAGCTCCCTACTGGCCGACACATCCGTGGACGGCAGGCGAGGTTTGTCGTGTGGGTGGACTCTCTTCTCCGTGTCACAGGTTGGGACGCGCGGGACGTCGCGCAGCCCTGGGCGGAGATCGAAGCGGAACTGGGGACGGAACTACCGGGCGACTACAAGCAGTTGTGCCAGGCCTTCGGCGTCGGCGAGTTCTGCCAGGAGGTGTCGGTGCTGTGCGCCGACGAGACCCGCGTGGGGGACCTGCTGGTCTGGTGGCGCGGACTGCTGGAGTACGACGACGATTCGGACGGACCGTGGGCGCCCTACCGGATTCATAAGCCCGGCTCGACCGGGGGCCTGATCCCATGGGGAACCACACGTTCGGCTGACGAGTTCTTCTGGCAGGTCACTGATGGCCCGGTGGAGGCATGGCCGGTCCTCGCCCTGCAGGTGGACAGCCAGGAGTGGAGCCGTTACGAGATGACCGCCACGGAGTTCCTGTACCGGATCCTCACCGATCCCGGGTTCCACTGGCCCTACACCTACTCCGTGGCACAGGCCATGTCTGGGCCCGTGGCACAGGCCGTGCCCGAGCCGTTCTTCGAGCCTGCCTGAACAGCCGGTGACGGAGAGGAGGGCTGTGATAGACGGGGGCCGCAGTCGTACGGGTTTCAGCAACCGACCTCCGCGCCGTATGGCTCCCAGACCTCTGAGCTGTTCACCCTTGGCCCAAGATCCTCTCCGAACAGCACACCTAGTTGGTGCGGCTGAGCGTGGTCAGGTGATCGAGGTACTCGCGGCCTGTCGGCTCGGCTGCGAAGTCTCGGTTGACGATGGCTGCAAGCTCGCGGCTGACCATGAGCAGGGACGGCAGGGACTGCCGGTCGCCCTTCAAGGCCCACTCGCCGTAGTTCACGGCCTGGTCCAAGTCGCCTTGCCGCGCTGCGACCACGCCGAGGGTGATCCTTGCTTCCGCCATCCGCATCGGTGATCGCTCGGAG
>NZ_JAYWVC010000042.1:0-47224 GCF_036281785.1 Streptomyces chiangmaiensis
GCGTCCCCCTGAACAGAGGCATTGCCGGCCTTGGTACTACTGACCTTCGTGGACCTCGATCCCGAACTCTCCGCACTCGGCGCCCTGGGCGGCTTCTTCGTACTACGCACCGGAGTGGCGCCGCGCGGCCCGCTGCCCACCCTCGCGCACGCGTACGCGACCACCGCATCCGACGCCGCCGCCGACGTTTACCGGGATCCGCTGACTTTTCGCGTCCACAAGGTCGCGCAGAGTCTCCACACCCCCGAGTCGCGGGTCGCCGCCTCCATCGCCCACCAGGGCCTGGTGGCCCGTCTCTGGTGCGCCGCACTCGGATGCGCCGCGCTGTACGACCGGGTTCCCGACCTCGATCCCCGGTGGCTGCACTGGGACCCGGACGGCAGCACGCCCGACGACCTGTGGCTCGGCGAGGTGCACGCGCTGCCCGTCGACGCGCTCGACGTGGTCGTGCGCGAGGCCCACCTCGTTCCGCTCACGGCCGCCCTGGTCTTTCGCCACGGTGTCTCCGCACGGCTGTTGTGGGGCAACGCGGGCTCCGCCCTCGCAGGCGCCGTGCGCATGATCGACCGCTGGGCGCGCACGGGCGGCCGCGTGGACGTCGCCGAGCGGGCCCGCGCGCTGGCCGCCGGGCTGTTCGCTCACCCCGACCTGTCCGGCACCCTCGACGCCGCCACCGGCCGGCGTCGCAGCTGCTGCCTGTATTACCGGCTGCCCGGCGGTGGACTGTGCGGCGACTGCTGCTTCGACCGTCCGCCGGGCCGGGACTGACACACCGGTGGTCTTCCGCAACCGCGGTATCTGGGTGACCATGTGGGAACCAGCCGCTGAGACAGGGGGTTCCGGGTGCGTGTGGGCCTGCTGACCCGGGAGTACCCGCCGGACGTCTACGGCGGCGCGGGCGTTCATGTCGAGTTCCTCGCCAGGGAGTTGCGCTCCCTCACGGACCTCGACGTGCACTGCTGGGGCGAGGGAGGCGCGGGCGGCGTCGTACGCCATCGGTCGTGGCCGGCCCTCGACACCGCCAACGACGCGCTGCGCACCTTCTCGGTGGACCTCTCCATGGCCGCCGGCCTTGAAGACCGTGATCTGGTCCACTCCCACACCTGGTACGCCAACCTCGCGGGTCATCTGGCCAAGCTCCTGTACGGCATTCCGCACGTGATGACCGCCCACTCGCTGGAGCCGCTGCGCCCCTGGAAGGCGGAACAGCTCGGGGGCGGATACGCCCTCTCCGGCTGGGCCGAGCGGACCGCCGTCGAGGCCGCGGACGCCGTGATCGCCGTCTCCGGTGCCATGCGCGACGACATCCTCGACTGCTATCCGGCCCTCGATCCCGCGCGGGTCCACGTCGTCCACAACGGCATCGACACCTCGCTCTACCAGCCGGACCACGGCACGGACGTCCTCGCTCGCCTCGGCCTCGACCCGGGTCGCCCGTACGTCCTGTTCGTCGGTCGCATCACCCGCCAGAAGGGTGTGCCGCATCTGCTGCGTGCGGTGCGGTACATCGATCCCGAGACCCAGGTCGTGCTGTGTGCGGGTGCCCCCGACACACCGGAGATCGACCGCGAGTTCCGGGACCTGTTCGAGGAGCTGAGCGGAAGCCGCGCGGGCGTCCACTGGATCCCGAAGATGCTGCCGCGGCCGGACGTGATCCAGCTCCTCACCCACGCCGCCGTGTTCGTCTGCCCGTCGGTGTACGAACCGCTCGGCATCGTCAACCTCGAGGCCATGGCATGCGGCACGGCGGTCGTGGCCTCGCGCACCGGGGGCATCCCGGAGGTCGTGGACGACGGGCGCACCGGTCTGCTGGTCGATGTGGACGACGACTTCGAGGAGCACCTCGCACGCGCCCTCGACGCGGTCCTCGCAGACCCGGTGGCGGCCAAACGCATGGGCGAGGCCGGCCGGGAGCGCGCGGTGGAGCAGTTCGGCTGGGACACGGTGGCCCGCCGCACGGTTCGCCTGTACGAGGAACTCCTCGAACAGGGGTAGTCATTGAGCAGAGAGCGGCACAACCGGTCTTGGAGGGGCGGCGGCATGCGACGCGGTGGACCTTCGGTGCTGGGAATCGTACTGGCCGGCGGGGAGGGCAAGCGGTTGATGCCGCTGACCACCGACCGCGCGAAACCGGCCGTGACCTTCGGCGGGACCTACCGCCTCGTCGATTTCGTCCTGTCCAACCTCGTGAACGGCGACATCCTGCGCATCTGCGTGCTGACGCAGTACAAGTCGCACTCGCTGGACCGGCACGTCACCACCACCTGGCGGATGTCGAGTCTGCTCGGAAACTACGTCACCCCCGTGCCGGCCCAGCAGCGGCTCGGTCCGCGCTGGTACCTGGGCAGTGCCGATGCGATCCTGCAGTCCCTGAACCTCATATACGACGAACAGCCCGAGTACGTGGCGGTGTTCGGTGCCGACCACGTCTACCGCATGGACCCGCGGCAGATGCTCGCCCAGCACATCGACAGCGGAGCGGGCGTGACCGTCGCGGGCATACGGGTGCCGCGCGCCGAGTCCCCGTCCTTCGGCGTGATCAGCCCCGGCTCGGACGGCCAGACCGTGGAACGCTTCCTGGAGAAGCCCGCCGATCCGCCCGGACTGCCGGACGACCCCGAGCACGTCTTCGCCTCGATGGGCAACTACATCTTCACCACCAAGGCGCTGATCGAGGCGCTTCAGCGGGATGCCGAGGACCCGAACTCCGTGCATGACATGGGCGGTTCGATCCTGCCCGCCCTCACCGACCGCGGTGAGGCACAGCTGTACGACTTCCAAGCCAACCACGTGCCCGGCGAGACCAGCCGCGACCAGGGTTACTGGCGGGACGTCGGCACACTGGACGCGTACTACGAGGCCCATATGGACCTGATCGCCGAGCGGCCGGCCTTCGATCTCTTCAACCGCAGCTGGCCGATCTACACGCACTCCGGCCAGCTGTCGCCCGCCCGCTTCAGCGCCGGCGGCATCGCCAGCGAGTCGATCATCAGCGCCGGGTGCCTGATCCGGGGGCAGGTGACACGGTCGGTGCTGTCGCCGGGCGTCGTCGTGGACCCGGGTGCCGTCGTACAGGGTTCGATCCTGCACGACAACGTCCACGTCGGACGCGGCGCGATCGTGCGCGGAGCCATCCTCGACAAGAACGTCGAGGTGCCGCAGGGCGCGACGGTCGGCGTCAACCCGGACCGGGACACGGAGCTGTACACGGTGTCGAAGGGTGGGGTGATCGCGCTGGGGAAGGGGCAGCGCGTGTCGTAGGCGGACCGGCGGGGTGCTCCCTCCGTGACGGCGGGCGCGCACCGTCGGCCCGACCACCCGAATGACGCACCGGGCGGCACCTCGGCAGGCAGGGGCCACTCCGGACCGCCTATCGTCGCCAATGAGCACCGGCCGATCGGCCAGGAAGCGCGGGCATGCCTCGGCGCAGCGTCCCGGCGAGAAGACGGGGGAACGACGAAAGCGAGGTCGCCGATATGACCGGCGCAGGCATGCAGGTTCCTCGTCCCGGGGGGCGGCCGAGCCGCCGGACGCGCCCCTCGCGCGCCGCCCCCGCGCGACGTCGTCGACCAATGGTGGCCGGCGGCGCCGTCTCTCCCTCCTGGAAGGCGCCGGCCGTCATGACGCCCTCACGGCCGGGCCATCGCTGATCCGGGCCCGCCTCGAGCAGTTCTGCGTCCCCGGGGCGTGACGGCCGGACCCGGAAAGGGCGCGAACTCGCCGCTGCCTTACGGTCGTTCGCCTGTGCCCACCGCCGCGCCGCCGGCTCCCAGTACCGGACGCCCGAACCTCGCGGGTGAGGGACCAGGCACCGATCTTCTGCGACGCGCCCCAGGTCAACCGCTTCGGATACTCCGGAATCTGACATGGCACCACCACCATGTGGACAACGACGTCGATCCTCCGGAGGTCTTCCGAGATGAGATGGACCCGGCGCCTGCGCCTCGCCGCCGCGGTCGCGGTCGCGGCCTCGGCCCTGTTCTCCCCGTCGGCCGCCCCAGCCGCCCAGCCGCCCGACGACAGGCTCACCGACCTGGTCAACCCGTTCATCGGCACGCAGAACGAAGGCAATACATTCCCCGGTGCCGCCGTCCCCTTCGGCATGGTCCAGCTCTCCCCGGACACCGGGCACAGAACCGGTTACGACTACACCCAGCACCGGATCCGCGGCTTCTCCCTCGTCCACCTCTCCGGCGTCGGCTGCGCCATCGGAGGAGACCTGCCCGTGCTGCCCACGACCGGGGATGTCACGGAGACGGACCACGCCAAGTACGCGGCCACGTTCAGTCACGCCAACGAGCAGGCGAGCCCCGGCTACTACCGGGTGCGTCTCGACGACGGCATCGAGGCCGAACTGACGGCGACCGAGCGCACCGGAGTGCAGCGCTACACGTTCCCGGCCACCGGCAAGGCCAACGTGCTGCTCAACGCGGGCCAGGCGCTGCACAAGAACGTCTCCTCCAAGGTGGAGATCCTCGACGACCGCACCGTGCGTACCGCGATCACGGGCAGCGGCTTCTGCCGCTCCACGCGTCCGTACACGGTCTACACGGTCACCCGTTTCAACCGGCCCTTCACCGCGCATGGAACCTGGTACCAGGACTCGATCACCCCGGATGCGACGAAGTCGTCGGGCCCCGGGCGCAACGGGGCCTACGTCACGTTCGACGCGACCAAGAACCGCACGGTGGAGGCGACCACCGCGCTGTCGTACGTCGACGCGCGCGGCGCCGAGGTCAATCTCGCGGCAACGGGTGCCGGTTCGTTCGACGAGGTCCGTGAGGCCGCCCGCCGCGCCTGGGAGGACCGCCTCGACGACGTCCGGGTGCAAGGGGGCGACCGCACTCTGCACACCACGTTCTACTCGTCCCTGTACCGGTCGTTCCTCGCGCCGAACATCGGCAGCGACGCCGACGGCCGCTACACCGGCTGGGACCAGCGGATCCACCACGTCCGGGGATTCACGTACTACCAGAACTGGTCCTTGTGGGACACCTACCGCACCCAGTCCCAGCTGCTGTCCCTGCTCGCCCCGCGAGAGGCGCGCGACATGGCGCTCTCCGTGCTCCGGATCGACGCGGACGGCGGCTGGCTGCCCAAGTGGGGTTACGGCACGGTCGAGACGAACATCATGAGCGGCGACCCGGTCACGCCCTACCTCACCAACGCCTACCAGCAGGGGCTGCTCAAGGGACACGAGGAGCGGGCCTACCGCGCGCTGAAGAAGAACGCCGACGGTGTCCCGCCCGCCGACAGCATGTACGTGGGCCGGGAGGCGAACCGCGAGTACATCGCGAACGGCTTCGCGCCGTACATCAAGGACCGCCCCTACACCAAGCCCGGCGACTCCGACTACCACCACGGAGGCTCGGTGACCCTGGAGTACGCGCTGTCCGACGCGATGCTCGCCCAGATGGCACGCGATCTGGGCCATGACGCGGACGCGGCGCGCTATGCCGCCCGGTCGCGGAACTACCGAAACATCTTCGACCGCTCGACCGGCTTCTTCCGTGCCCGGGACGCCTCCGGCGCTTTCGCGGGACCGGCCGACCCGGCCAAGAGCGTGGGTTTCCACGAGGGCACGGCCGGGCAGTACCAGTGGCTCGTGCCGCAGGACCTGCGCGGTATGGTCGGCCTCATCGGGGGCGACCGTGCGGCCAACGACCGGCTCGATGCCTTCTTCGCCTACGACCAACTGCTCAAGGACCCTGCGAGGACCGCGCGCGAGGTCTGGGTGAACGGGCCGTACGCGTACTACAACGCGGACAAGTACAACCCTCAGAACGAGCCCGACCTCATCGCGCCGTACACGTACCTCTCGACCGGCCAGCCCTGGAAGACGACCGACGTGGTGCACGCGGCGCTGACCCTGTTCACAGACGGTCCGACCGGCATGACCGGCAACGACGATCTCGGCACCATGTCCGCCTGGAACGTGCTCTCGTCGATCGGGATCTTCCCGGTGCAGCCCGGTCATCGCACCTGGGGGCTGACCACACCCGTCTTCGACCGGGTCGACCTGGTGCTGGACCGGGTGTACTACCCCGGCGGCGGACTGACCGTCACCGCGCCCGGCACGTCGGACAGTCGGCGGTACATCCAAGGAGTGCGCGTCGACAAAGCGGCCTACGAACGGACGTACATCACCACCGACACGTTGCGCCGTCCGAGCACGTTGGCGTTCACGGTCGGCGTGCGGCCGTCCGGGTGGGGTACGGCGCCGCAGGCGGCGCCACCCCCACTGAAGTGACCTCGCATGCCTCATAAGTCCCTCCTCTCTCGGAGAGGCGGGACTTAATCTGCTGTTAACTGAGCGTAGCCTGATCGTACTTGACCGTAATCGCCAGTCGGAGGTTGACTTCTTGTTCTCCCATCGTCGACGCGAGGCAAGCCATTGACTTCCGACCTGCTCGCACCACTCGACCTGGCGTTCTGGAACATCGAGTCCGCCCGGCATCCCATGCACCTGGGCGCCCTCGGCGTGTTCGCGTGCAACTCACCCACCGCGGGCGCCCACGCCGCCGACCTGCTGGCGGGCCGCGCCGCCGCGGTGCCGGGGCTGCGCATGCGGATCCGCGACGTCTGGCTGCCGGACGGACGCCTCAGGCGCGCCCTGCCCGCGGCGCGTCTCCCGCTCGCCCTGGGCGGCGCGGCGCGCGAGCCCGCCCCCGACTTCGACCCGCTCGACCACGTACGGCTGCAGGCGCCCACCGCCGACTTCCATGCCGTCGCCGGACGGCTCATGGAGCGCCCGTTGGAGCGCGGCCGGCCGCCGTGGGAGGCGCATGTGCTGCCGGGGGAGTCCGGCACCTCCTTCGCCGTCCTGTTCAAGTTCCACCACGCGCTCGCCGACGGACTGCGCGCACTCACGCTGGCGGCCGCGGTCATGGACCCGATGGACATGCCGACGCCCCGGCCCCGCGCGCAGGAACCCGCCCGCCGCCTCCTGCCGGACATGCGCAGACTCCCCGGTCTGCTGCGCGGCACGCTCGCCGACGTGGGACGCGCCCTCGACATCGGTGCCTCCGTCGCCCTGTCGACCCTCGGGGCGCGCTCGTCGTCCGCGCTCACCTCCGAGCCCAGCGGCACCCGTCGTACCGCCGGCGTCGCCGTCGACCTCGACGACGTGCACCGGGTGCGCAAGTCGTCGGGCGGCACCGTCAACGACGTCCTGATCGCCGTCGTCGCGGGCGCCCTGCGCCGCTGGCTCGACGAGCGTGGCGACGGCAGCGCGGGCGTCGAGCCCCGCGCCCTGATCCCGGTCTCCAACCGGCGCCCGAGCACCGCGCAGCCACAGGGCAACCGGCTCTCCGGCTATCTGATACGGCTCCCGGTGGGCGACCCGGACCCGTTGCACCGGCTGCGGACGGTACGCACGGCGATGGACCGCAACAAGGACGCCGGGCCCAACCGAGGTGCGGGTGCCGTCGCGCTGCTTGCCGACCATGTGCCCGCGCTGGGCCACCGGCTGGGCGGACCGCTGGTCAGCCAGGCCGCCCGGCTCTGGTTCGACATCCTGGTCACCAGCGTGCCGCTGCCCAGCCTCGGTCTGAAGCTCGGCGGCAACCCGCTCACCGAGGTCTATCCGCTGGCCCCGCTGGCCTGCGGTCAGTCCCTGGCGGTCGCGATCTCGACCTACCGCGGCCGGGTCCACTACGGGTTCGTCGCGGACGCCCGTGCGGTGCCGGATCTGGTGCGGCTGGCGCACGCGGTGCCGGACGAGGTGGAGACGCTGCTGGCGGCCTGCCGCGTCTGAGCGGTTCGTCACACCGGGCGAGGGCGGCCGTGCCGATGCACGGCCGCCCTCGGCGCCGTCGCCCCCCGGGGGCGTGCGCCGACGCGGCGGTCCCCGCTGCACCCCGCCCGGCCCTGCCGCGGTTCGCCGATCATCACGGGTTTGGAGACCCGGCCGAGCGCTCCGTAGAATTCGCTGTTCGAAAGCGGGCGCGGTCGGAGCGCTGCGCGGGTGAGTGAGGAACGGCAGCGCGATGACGGTGACAGAGGACGGCCTGGCGGTCGCCGGCTCGGTGGCCACGGACGAGGGGTCGTACGGGCCCGGCATCGACCCGGAGCGTCTGGCCGTCTGCCTCAGCGTGCTCGCGCAACTCGACGACCTCGACGTCGACCACCCCGACGCGATCAAGGTGCGCCGTGCCACCTCGCACATCTACCGCACGGTCAAGCAGCGCCGCCGCCAGGAGCGCCGGGCCGCCAAGACCGCCCACGACAAGGCGGTCACCGAGGCCACGGCAACCGGGTCCGCGCAGCGCATCGACGACGAGACCGAGGGCATCCTGCCGTCGTCGACCACCGACTCCGGCCAGATCGCCGGCATACTCCAGCGCCCGCGCTCCTGCTATGTCTGCAAGACCCGCTACGTCGAGGTCGACCACTTCTACCACCAGCTCTGCCCGCGGTGCGCCGACGAGAACCGGTCCCGCCGCGAGGCCCGCGCCGACCTCACCGGCAAGCGCGCCCTGCTGACCGGCGGCCGCGCCAAGATCGGCATGTACATCGCGCTGCGCCTGCTCCGGGACGGCGCCCACACCACCATCACCACACGCTTTCCGAACGACGCGATCCGCCGCTTCAAAGCGCAGCCGGACAGCGACGCGTGGATCCACCGCCTGAAGATCGTCGGTATCGACCTGCGCGACCCGGCGCAGGTGGTGGCACTGGCCGACTCGGTTGCCGCCGAGGGACAGCTGGACATCCTGATCAACAATGCGGCGCAGACCGTACGCCGTTCCCCGCAGGCCTACAGCGAGCTGGTGGCCGCCGAGTCCGCCCCGTTGCCCGCGGGAGAGCTGCCGTCCGCCGAGGTCATCGGCGCGTTCGGCTCCGGGGCCGTGGCCGCGCTGCCGGTGGCCGGTGGCGGCGCGCTGACCGCGCAGGACGTCACCGGCCTCGCCCTGGTCTCGGGTTCGGCCTCCCTGGAGCGGATCGCGGCCGGTACGGCGATCGACGCGGGCGGGCTCGTCCCGGACCTGCACGACACCAACAGCTGGATCCAGGCGGTCGAGGAGGTCACGCCGGTCGAGCTGCTCGAAGTCCAACTGTGCAACTCGACGGCGCCGTTCATCCTGATCAGCCGTCTGCGGGCGGCGCTGGCCGCCTCCTCGGCCCGGCGCACCTACATCGTGAACGTCTCGGCGATGGAGGGCGTCTTCAGCCGCGGCTACAAGGGTGCCGGTCACCCGCACACCAACATGGCCAAGGCCGCCCTGAACATGCTCACGCGCACGAGCGCCCAGGAGATGTTCGAGAAGGACCGCATCCTGATGACCGCCGTCGACACCGGCTGGATCACCGACGAGCGTCCGCATCCGGACAAGGTGCGCCTGGCGCAGGAGGGCTTCCACGCTCCGCTGGACCTCGTCGACGGAGCGGCCCGGGTATACGATCCGATTGTGCGCGGCGAGCAGGGCGAGGACCTGTACGGCGTCTTCCTGAAGGACTACGTGCCCGGGAAGTGGTGATCCGGGAAGCGGTCCGGAGGGCGGCGACGCGGCACCCCTGACGTGTGGCCTGGCGCCAACCGGGAACTCGGGCTGTCGTGAGTACCGCGCAAGGAGTTCTCATGGCCATTCCACACGAGATCGATCCACGCGCCACCGGCGATCCCCGCAACGTCTACACGAGCGACGAGCAGTTCTACAGGTCGGATCGGCCGGCGATGCCCGTCCTGCCCGAGGACCGGCCGCGCGGTGGCCGGCCAGGTGCCCCGGTGAGGCACCGCGGCACCTGGGCGACCGTCGCAATGGTCGCAGGGATCATCCTCTTGATCCTCGTCGGGATCGCGCTGTTCCCGTGAGCGATCGCCACCGGTCGAGTCGACCGTCACGAGTGAGGTGACGCCTGTGACATCACCTCTGATGCGGCGCCTTTGAGCGCAACCGATGCTGGATGGCGTACGTCCCGGAGGCCGAGGACTCCGGGACGTACCCGGCCCTGATCCGGGTTCTGCCGTCCACCAGCAGGTCCGTGCCGGTGATCCAGCCGGCCGCGTCCGATGCGAGCCAGACCACGGCACGCGCGATGTCCTCGGGCGCGCCGATGCGGCCGAGCGGCAGCCCCGCGGCGATTGCGTCCTCGCCGTCCTCCCGGACGAAGCGGGCCATCTCCGTGCGGACGAGCCCGGGGGAGACCGAGTTGACCCGCACCTTCGGCGCGAGCTGCCGCGTGAGGTGCAGCAGGGCCGCCTTGCTGGTTCCGTAGGCGCCCACGTTCGGGCCGGCATGCCCGGCACCCTCGGTACAGATGTTGACCACGGTGCCGCCGTGCTCGCCCATCCAGGCCCGCCAGGCGCACTGGACGAGCCGCAGTGGCGCCTCCACGTTGACGGTGAACGCATTCCGCCAGCTTTTCGGTTCGGCGTCCATGAGGGGCCGTAGGGCTGGTTGGTCGCCGCGTTGTTGACGAGGACGTCGATCCGTCCGAACGCGCGGAGGGCGAGTTCGGTGAGCTCCCGCAGGTGGGCCGGATCGGCGACGCTGCCCGCGAGCCCTACACCGCCGAGATCCTCCGCGGCCTGTCGTACCGCCCGCGGATCCCGCGCGGTGACGCACTCGCGCACCGGCTCGCGCGAGTGCCCCGCCACGGCCCTTCCGATCCCGCGCGACCCACCGGTGACGAGGGCGACCCTGCCCTGGAGCCCGTACGGCGACGTCATCCGCGTACCGTCTCATGACGCGCCGTCAGAGGACAGGCCGGCGAGGCACGTCAGGGCGAAATTCGTTGGCCGTGCCTGTGGGCGGGCGCCTAGCCTCACGCGCAGAGCGGGCCGTCCCCTCCGGGAAGGTGTGGCTCGCTCTCCTCGCCCTCGACCGGCCGGCCCGGAGCCGCCACCCGTATCGTCCCACCCCGAGGAAGGCGGCCGACCATGAACATCCCCCACATCCTGCTGTCCGGCATCGTCGGCTCGACCGCGTACGGGCTCGCGCACGCCGGTTCCGACGTGGACCGGCTCGGCGTCTTCGCCGCGCCGACTCAGACGCTGCACGGACTGCACCGACCGAAGGAGTCCCACGTCGGCACGGCCCCTGACCGCACCTTCCACGAGGCCGCGAAGTGGTGCCGGCTCGCGCTCCGCGGCAACCCGAGCGCGACGGAACTGGTGTGGCTGCCGGAGGAGTTGTACGAGGTCCGAACAGCACTCGGTGACGAGCTGATCGGTATCCGCAGGTCGTTCCTGTCTGCCCGGCGCGTCCGGGACGCCTACCTGGGATACGCCACCCAGCCGGTCAGGCGGCTCGAGTCCCGCAGTGCAGGCTCCCTCTCCGAGGACCTCCGCAGGCGCACCGCCAAGCACGCCCGCCACCTGAAGCGGTTGTGCCACCAGGGGCTGGAACTGTACGCCACCGGCCACCTGACCGTCCGGCTCGAGGACGCGCAGGAGTACCACGCATTCGGCGATCGTGTGGCCGAGGACGCCACGGTCGCGCGGTCCTTGCTCCGGTACTACGAGAACGCCTTCGACGAGGCGCGC
This sequence comes from Streptomyces chiangmaiensis, assembly GCF_036281785.1. NCBI lineage: Bacteria > Bacillati > Actinomycetota > Actinomycetes > Kitasatosporales > Streptomycetaceae > Streptomyces > Streptomyces chiangmaiensis. The sequence goes on from NZ_JAYWVC010000042.1 coordinate 11,489, forward strand.
TGCGTACTGCCGCAGGAGCCCGACGAGGCGGCTGTCGAGTCCTGGCTGCACCGTGTCCGCGCCCACTTCTACGCCCCGGAAGCCGCCCGTACCCGCTGAAGCCGGGGCGGGACGGGGGCCGCGCGTCCCGAGGCGGCGATGGCGAGGAGGGACAGCACGGCGCAGGCGGCGTAGGCCGTTCCCGGCCATGCCAGCAGTGCCGGGTACGGGGTGGGGTGCGGCAGCCCGTCTTCCTTGCGGATCAGGAGCGGAACGAGGCGTGTGGCCGTGGCGACGATCCAGGCCGCCAGCGTCACCCGGACGAGTGGCCGGTGACGACCGGGCCCGTGGGCCAGCCACATCATGGACGGCAGGCACCAGATCCAGTGGTGGCTCCACGAAACGGGGGACACCAGCAGCCCGTAGAGCTCGGCGGTGACCAGGATGCCGAGCGGGTCCCGGTGCCGCACGGCGCTCCACAGGGCGTACGCGGCCAGTGCGGTGGCCAGTGCCACGGCCGTCCACCACGCCACCGCGACGGGGGCGTCGGGGCCGAGGAGTCTGCCGAGTGCGCCGCGCAGGGACTGGTTGCGCACGGACCACGAGGGGCCGATGCGCTGAGTCTCCGTCACCAGGGTGAACCAGTAGCGCGCCGACTCCCGCGGGGCGACCGCCCAGGCCAGGACCGTGGCGCCGCCCGCGGCCGTGAGGGCCCAGGCGGCCGCCCGCCATTGCCGTGTCGCCAGCAGATACAGGCCGCCGAAGGCCGGGGTCAGCTTCACCGCGGCCGCCGCACCGAGGGCCGTCCCCCGGGCCGCCGCCGTGCGCGGTACCGCCACCGCCGCCAGGACCAGGGCTCCGAGGATCAGGTTGACCTGGCCCTGGTCCAGGGTGTGGCGCACCGGCTCCAGCCACAGGCCCCCCGCCGTCCAGAGCATGACGCGGGACATCCGGGGACGGTCCCGGCCGGCGGACAGCAGTCGCTCGGTGCAGTAGGCGATCACACCCAGGGCCGCCACGGAGGCCGCCTGCCACAGGACGACCACGGCCGTCCAGGGCAGCTGCGACAGCGGGAGGAAGACCAGCGCGGCGAATGGAGGGTAGGTGAACGGCAGCAGTGGGATCGGCGGGCGGGTGCGCAGCCGGTAGTCGTAGAGGCGGCTGGAGAGCACCAGGGGAGAGCCGTCGCGGTAGACACGCAGATCCAACGGCTCGGGAGAGAAGTGGACGACCGCCAGAAGGTGAACGGCCAGGGACGCGGCCAGGCACCAGCCGGCACGGCTGGTCATCCACTGTCCGATCACGCAGAGCCGTGCCAGGGCGACTCCGTGTCGGCGGCACACCCCGCAGAGTGTGGCGCAGCCGGACCGTCCCGCTCGCCCATTACGCCGGCGGCAGCGTGTCGCACCCGGCCGGACGACCCGGGGCCGATCGCGAGGCGGTCGCGTTCACCACGCGCAGCAGCCGTACGGGGCGGCCGTCGCCCGGGAGCGGCGGTCGGGGCCACCCGTCCATGTGGCGCGTAGGTCCCTGACGGCACGGCTGGGCCCGTCGTGCGACGGCTCCCGGCCGTCTCAGTCCATGGCCCCCAGCCGGGCCTGTCGGGCCGCCACCAGCTCGAGGACCGTCCGCCAGTCCTCCAGCACACCGGCGTTGAGGCCCATGACCTTGGCCGCGTCGTCCGCCTGACGCAGAGTGACCGCGTCTTCGGCGAGCGGGTCGCGTTCGAAGGCGACTACCTCCGCCGGCGTCATGGGCCCGCCCTGACGCCTCAGGGTGAGCGCGCTCTGCGGCGACAGGCCGTGTTCCGGGGAGACCGCGGCCAGATAGCGCTTGGCGGCCACGTGCAGGCGCACGAGGCGGGAGACTCGCTCACCGAGCAACGGCCGTACCGCGTCGGCCGCGTGGTGCGCGTGCCCTGCGTCGTCGCCCGGCCGTAGCAGATGGCCTATGTCGTGGACCAGGCCGGCCACCTGCAGTTCCTTGTCCGCAGGGCGACTTCGGCGCAGCAGGGCGGCGGTCTGCAGCGCGTGGTCGTGCAGATCGACCGGGTCGCCGCTGCGGTCCGGGGCGTCCCAAGCGCCCCGGCAGGCGTGCAGCAGATCCATCAGCTCCTCGACGCTGCGCAGCTCCATGCGTCAGTCCTCCCGCGAGAAAAGCCGTTGCCGAATGTCAGCAGATCATGGCGAGCTTGCGACTCGGCCAACGGGACTTGAACTGAGCACGGTGCGGGCCGAGCCGGGCCGAGCCACGCCGATGGAGGCCGATCCGCACATGTGCGGTACCGATGAGCCGTTCGACGATTGCGCCGAACGGGTGCCTTGAAATGGGATAAGAAGCAACAAATTGGTTAATAATGAGGGCGCATGGGTGCCCGACGACTCAAGACAGTTACCTGGTTGTTTCAGCCCCATCGAGCGGCTGCCCGCTCATTTGGTTAACCTGGAGCAAGCGGACAGCCATTGGGGTCCCACCCACACCCACGGTCCGTCCCGGGACAAGCCGCCTACCACGGCCTGCTCTCGAACGAGTTGCCGGCGCCACCGCGTCCGAACAGTTTGGACCCAGACCCGAGCGGACGCGCGAGGCCAAGGCGGCAGACCGGGCCGGTACGTCCCGAGGGTTACCCGACACATAAGGAGTGCGCGGTGACACCGGAGAAGACGCATCACGATGAGCGCCCCAAGGAACGCGTGGAGCACGGGGGCCTGCGGACAGAGAAGAAGCTCGGCAGCCTGGACGTGTGGGCCCGCTCGGCCCCCATCCGGCTGGCAGGCTACGAGGACGACCTTGCCGAACCCCACATCCTGCCGAGTGTCGACTGACCTGGCAGGACCCGTCGTGATCGCCTGCGGCATGGGCGTGTCGGACTCGCGCCCATGCTGATCAGGGAAGCCGAGGCCGGCGACTGGCCGCGCATCTGGCCCTTCTGGCACCGGATCGTCGCCGCCGGCGAGACCTACACCTGGGACCCGGACACCGGCGAGGAGGCCGCCCGCGCCCTGTGGATGGCGCCGGCCAAGCGCGTGTCCGTCGCCGAGGACGACTCCGGAGCGATCGTCGGCTCCGCCTACGTGACCCCGAACTACGGCGGACCCGCCGCAGGCATCGCCAACGCCGGCTTCATGGTCGACCCGGACCACGCCGGACGCGGCATCGGGTCTGCGCTCGCCGAGCACATCCTGGCCACGGCCAAGGCGGAGGGCTATCGGGGCATGGTCTTCAACGCGGTCGTCGAGACAAACCCCGCCGTGCAGCTGTGGATGTCCCTCGGTTTCACGATCGTGGGCACGATCCCCGACGCGTACGAACATCCACGGTTCGGCGCGGTGGGGCTGCATGTCATGTATCGGGCGTTGTGAGGGTGCCGTACCAGGCGTCCCGAGGGGTCGGTGATCGGGAAGGGACGTGCCGTGACGCTCGCCTCCGCCCGTGACGGCGTGGACGTGCCGTTCACCCACCGGCCGGTACGAGGTTTTCCGCTGTGTCCCCGTCATCCGGCCACCGGAGCGGCCCGGGGTGCCGACGGCCGTGGAGACCTCAGGGCCGTGCGCCGGTCCCGGCCCGGGCGCAGGCGATGCACAACTCCGTGTGCGGTACCGCCAGAAGTCGGTCCCGGGCGATGACGTCGCCACACGCCGTGCACCGGCCGAACCCGGGCGCCCCCACGCGGGGGAGGGTGGCGACGATCCGGTCCAGCAGAGTCCGGGCGCGGTCGGCATCGGCGCGCAGGGCCGCGAGCGCGGTCACCCGTGCGCCGACGTCGGCGGCGTCGAGGTCGCCGTCCGCGTAGAGGGCAGGCATCTTCGACTCGGCGTCGGCGAGTTCCTCGCGCAGTGCGTCCGCCTCGGCGGTGAGTCGATCCGTGATCTCCTGCAGGTCGTCGGCCGACAGTGTCGTGGGCATGAGGACTCCCAACTCGATCGGAGGGATTGCGCACGGTCAGGGCTTGAGGAGGGTCTTGACCATCCCGTCCTCCTTGGCCTGGAACATCGCGTAGGCCTTCGGGCCGTCCTCCAGCGGCACGGCGTGGGTTTTGAAACCGTCGACACCGAGTGGGTCCTCGTCCGTGAGCAGAGGCAGGATGTCCTCCACCCACCGCCACACGTTCGCCTGCCCCATCCGTACCTGGATCTGTTTGTCGAACATCGTCAGCAGCGGCATGGGGCTCGCCGCACCGCCGTACATCCCGGACACGGACAGCGTGCCGCCACGGCGCACCAGGTCGACCGCCGTGTGCAGGGCCCCGAGCCGATCCATTCCGGCGTGCTCCATCAAGGGCTGCGCCACGGCGACGGGCAGATGGCCGGTGACCCATTGCGCCGCCTTGGCGAACGGCGCCCCGTGCGCCTCCATGCCGACGGCGTCGATCACGGCATCCGGTCCTCGCCCGTCGGTGAGGTCCCGCACGGCTTCGGTCAGGTCGCTCCCGTGCCGGCGGAGGTCGAAGCAGGTGACGCCGTTCCCTGCCGCCCGCTCCAGGCGCTCGTCCACCAGGTCCACGCCGATGACCAGGCCGGCGCCGCGGTGAAGGGCGATGCGGGTGGACATGTCGCCGATGGGGCCGAGCCCCAGCACGGCCACGCTTCCGCCCTCAGGCACCGCCGCGTACTCGACCGCCTGCCAGGCGGTGGGCAGGACGTCGCTCAGGTAGACGTAACGGTCGTCCGGCGGGCCCTCGGGCACCTTGATGGGCAGCTTGTTGCCGAACGGCACCCGCAGCAGCTCGGCCTGTCCGCCCGGCACCTGCCCGTACAGCTTCGTGCAGCCGAACTGCGCGGCACCGGTTTCCCGCTCCTCGACCTGCGTCGTCTCGCACTGCGAATGCAGGCCCTGATTGCACATGAAACAATCACGGCAGGAAATGTTGAACGGTATGACCACACGGTCACCCGGCGCGAGGGCGTGCACCTGGGGTCCGACCTCCTCCACGACACCCATCGGCTCATGGCCCAGGATGTCGCCCGGGTCGAGATAGGGGCCGAAGAGTTCGTACAGATGAAGGTCGGAACCACAGATCCCGGTGGACGTGATCCGCACGATGATGTCGTCGGGCTTCTCGATCCGGGGGTCGGGGACGGTCTCGACACGGACGTCCCGCCGGCCCTGCCAGGTCAGTGCTCGCATCGTTTCGCTCCTGGGGTCTGTCGTGCAGTGATCGGCACCGGCCTTCCGAGTCCCCTGGGGCGCTCGGTTCGACACGCCGATGCCGAAGGCCCGCGACGCCCGTCACGGAGCGTGGCGGAGCGGTCGCGGCCTTCCTTCGTGGCACGAACGTCGCGGCCGGGCCGGCGGCAGGGAGATGTGCTCGGGGGACCGCGCGGTCGCGAAGCCGCGCCGAGCGACGACGGGCTCGCCCGTCTCCCCGGACGCTCCCGGGCCCGTACGTGCCGTCGACCTCGCCGCCCGGTGGAGCGCGGCGCCGTCAGTCCTCGCCCCTTGACGATGTGCGACTCCGGGCCACGGCATGTCCTGGGAGCCGTCCGGTCCTCGACGGCCTGAATGCACGTGCGCAGCGCTTTCTCGCGTGCGACCGCGACCTCGATGCCGACCACCCGGCGCACGCCGCGCGACTGTACGGCCGGAGCGCCGGGACTAACTCAGAGGCGCCGTACGCCGCCAGGGCTGCAGTGCCTCCAACCGGCCCGCAACGTCCAGCAGCGTCGGCTCCGACCCTGGCCGCCCGACCAGTTGCACGGCACACGGCGCGCCGTCCGGGAGCGCTCCGCACGGGACCGACATCGCGGGCCAGCCCGTCAGGTTCCAGGGCGGCGTCATGGGGGAGTAGTTCGTGTTGACCAGCACGTTGTGCAGCCAGCCGCGCTCGTGCCAGGGTTTCGCGGCCGGACTGCGGCGGGCGAGGGCCGGAGTGAGCAGTACGTCGTGTGCGGCGAAGAACGGCTCCAGGATGTGGCGCAACTGCTCGCGGCGGGCACCGGAGCGCACGCTCTGGACGAATCGACGCCCCACCGCGGCGTGGACCCGGGTGCGCCGGGCCAGTCGCCTCGCGTCCAGTCCCTCGGCGTCGACCGCTGTACCGGCCGTCCAGTGCGCCAGCGAGGTCGTGCCCAGCCACCACGGGTAGGGCGGGTCGGCCGGGCGTACGTCATGACCTGCCCCGGCGAGCGCGGATGCCGCCGACCGGGCCGCGTCCGCATACGGACGGCTCACCCTCACCCCGAGGACGGGGCTGCGGAGGGAGAGCGCGATCCTGTGTGCGGCGGGCTGCGGCGCGGTCGTCTCGCGCCTGCCGGCGAGGACTTCGAACATCAGCCGGGCGTCCTCGACGGTGGTCGCGAGCGGTCCGTTCTCGGACATGCCGAACCAGTCGCCGTTGCCGATGCCTGCCGGGACCGTGCCGTTGCCCGGCTTGATGGTGACGAGCCCGCAGTTGGCGGCAGGGATGCGCAGCGAGCCCATCCCGTCGTTGCCGAGTGCGATCGGTACCAGACCGGCGGCCACGGCCGCCGCGCTGCCGCCGGAGGAGCCGCCCGCCGTGCGCGAGGTGTCCCACGGATTACGGGCGGCCCCGAACACCCCTTCCGTGGTCCCGAAGACACACAGCTCGGGCACGTTCGTCAGTCCGACGACGACCGCGCCCGCCGCGCGCAGCCGCGCCACCGTGATGTGGTCGTGTTCGGCGGGCTTGTCCGGGGTCGCGGCAGAGCCGTTGCGAGTGGACTCACCACGTACGGCCAGATTGTCCTTGACGGCCACGGGGACGCCGGCGAGGGGGAGTTCGGCCAGATCCGTGCGGTCGGCGACCTCGTCGGCCTCGGCGAGCGCGGAGTCCGCGCGCAGCCGGCGGAAGGCGCCGATCCGGCCGTCGAGCCGCTCGATCCGTGCGAGGTGTTCGGCCAGCACCTCGTGCGGGGTGGCCCGCTTCTCTCGTACGGCGGCGGCGATCTCTGCGGCGGTACGGCCGACCCAACTGGTCACGGGCGCTCCCTGTCGGTGCTCGACACGGTCGAGGGGTACACGTTCGTACTGGCGAGTACGAGCAGCACTGTGCCCTGCCGGCGGCGCCGCGTCGAGAGTCTGACCACGCCCTTGCGGCGGATGTCCCTCGGGACATCCGGTGCGGCGGCGCTGTCCGCGCGTCCGGGACCCGGAGATCATCCGATCACTGGCTCAAGCCCTAGCGTCACGCACCCCATTGACAGTCTCCTGGGGGCGACCCAATCATCAGACCACCGATGAATTGGAGATGCTCATGAGCGCGTTTCCAAGACGTCAGGTTCTCGGAGTCGCCGCGGTCGTGACCGCGGGGGCGATGCTTCCCCTCCCCGCCCCGGCCGCCGGCGGGGGCGGGGCGTCCGGCCAGAGCGATCCCCGCTCCCGCCCATAGGACCCCTTGGGATCCCAGTGACCTCACCCGGGGGATTCGCTCTCCTGGGGAGGGGGCCCCGAGCGGAGCGCCGCCCCGGTGCTCTCCCGCTCGATCAAACGCGGCACGGGCACCTGCACCGTGCGGGCCGGGCCGCCGTCCAGGAGTGCGGTCAGTTCGCCTGCCGCCTTGCGGCCGAACTCCGTCGTGTCACGGGAGAGCGCGGACAGCCACGGCCTGACCATGCGGCACAGCGCCGAGTCCTCCCACGAGATCACCGAGACGTCGGCCGGCACCGAGAACCCCAGTTCCGCGGCGGCCGTGAGCCCGGCGACGGCCATCACGTCGTTGTCGTAGACCAGCGCCGTCGGTGGAGAGTCCTCGGCCAGCACGCGGCGCGTGACGGCGGCGCCCTCCGCGTCCGAGTAGTCGGTGGTCACCGACCGTACTTCGGAGAGGCCCCGCCGTTCGGCCTCGGCGCGCAGCGTGCGGATGCGGCACTCGGTGTGCGCGAGGCCCGGCAGGCCCGCGATGTGCGCGATCCTGCGGTGGCCCAGCGCGTACAACCGGTCGACCACCGCGGCCATCGCGCCGGCGTCGTCGGCCCAGACCGTGGATGGCCCGGGATGGCGCGCGTCCGGTACTCCGCCGATCACCACGGCGGGCAGGCCCAGTTCGTCGAGCAGATCGGGGCGCGGATCCTCCGTACGCGGATCCACCACCATCACGCCGTCCACCCGGTGCTCGGCCCACCAGCGCCGGTAGACGCCGCACTCCGCGTCCATGTCCTCCACCACCTGGAAGAGCAGGCCGAGGTGACGCTCCGCCAGTACTTCCTGGATGCCGGAGATCAGCTGGAGGAAGAAGGAGTCCACGCCCAGCGTGTCCGCCGGGCGCGCCACCACCAGGCCCACCGTGGCGGCGCCCTCGCCGGAGAGCTGGCGTGCCGCCGTGCTCGGCCGCCAGCCCAGCTGCTCCGCGACCCGGCGCACCCGGTCGCGGGTCACCTCGGAGACGCCGGGCCGTCCGTTGAGTGCGAAGGAGACGGCGCTCTCGGAGACTCCCGCGCGCTGTGCGATGTCCTTCATCGTCGGACGGCGTGCGGGGGACCGCTTGGCGGGCACGGCGGCCCCTTTCTGCGAGTGGACTAAAGCGCTTGAGCAATCAGACTCTAAAGCGCATTAGTCGACTTGGGCAAGTGACGTCTGGTAGTGGGTCTGACCTGGGCTAATGAAGGCAGGAATTCTTTAGTCGGGGGAATCCATTGACTTCTCTCGAACGGGCCATGCATGGTCGACGGCGACACCAGTCGCCGACGCCGCAAGGGAGCCGTGTCACCGTGCCCACTCCATCCCGCAGAACATTCGCCGCCGCTGCCGTGGCCGCCCTCGTCCTGCCGCTGAGCGCCTGCGGCTCCTCGGACGGCGGCAGCGGATCGACCGACGCATCGGGCAAGGTCGAGGGCGACATCACCTTCCAGACCTGGAACCTGCGCGCCAACTTCAAGTCCTACTTCGACGGCCTGATCGCCGGCTTCGAGAAGAAGTACCCCGGCACGCACGTGAAGTGGATCGACCAGCCCGCCGAGGGGTACGCCGACAAGCTCAGCGCGGACGCGGCGGGCGGGACCCTGCCCGACGTCGTCAACGTCTCGCCCGACCTGCTCGCCCCTCTCGTCAAGGCCGGACTCGCCCTCGACCTCGACAAGGCGGCGGCCAAGTACCGGCCCGAGTACCTCGACGGGGCCTGGACGGGGCAGCAGATACCGGGCGTGACCGGTACCTACGCCTTCCCCTGGTACCTGAACACCGGCCCGATGTTCTACAACAAGAGCCTTTTCAAGAACGCCGGGCTCGACCCGAACAAGCCCCCGACGACGTACGCCGAACTCTTCGCCGACGCCCTGCAGATGGCGAAGAAGACCGACGGCAAGGTCGCCACCCTCGCCAACGTGCCCACCATCGAGGACTTCGGCCGCTACGGCGTCGAGCTGATGAACCAGCAGGGCACAGCCTTCGCCTTCAACGACGCGAAGGGCGTCGAACTCCTGACCAAGTACAAGGAGCTGTTCGGCGCCAAGGCGCTCGACCCGCAGGCCCTGACCGCCACCCCCGAGTCCTCCGGCAAGAAGTTCCTCACCGAGGCCGTCGCCATGAACCCGGGCAGCGCGCTGGACCTGGAGAACTTCAAGAAGCAGGCGCCCAACCTGTACAAGAACATCGGGATCACCGACCAGATCAGCAGCACCGGCCACGTCAACATGTACGTGATGGGCGTGATGGTCAACTCCCGCACCAAGCGCACCCCGGCCGCCGTCGCCTTCGCACACTACGTGACCGACGCGCAGAACCAGATGTCGTTCGCGAAGAAGGTGGCCATCTTCCCGAGCACCGCCGGCTCGCTCGACGACCCGTACTTCACCAAGGAGGACGGCACGGACGAGACGCGGGTGCGGATCGCCGCCGCCAAGTCCCTGAAGAATGCGGTCAACTACACGCCCGTGCTGTTCAGCGACCAGATGAAGACCGCGCTGCGCAACGAGGTGGCCAAGGCGCTGCAGGGCAAGGAGAGCCCCAAGGCGGCTCTTGACAACGCTGTCAAGGCCTGCAACCAGCTCCTCCAGCAGCAGGGCTGAACCGTCATGGCCCCTTCCACCGTGTCGCGGGTGCGGCGCCAACTGCCCACCAGCCCCTGGCTCTTCGCAGCCCCGGGGCTGGTGGTGACCGGCGCCTTCATCCTCTACCCGTTCGTCTCCACCGTGGTGAACGCCTTCACCGACCGCCGCACCCTGATCCAGGGCCGGTTCGTGGGACTCGCGAACTTCCGCGAACTGCTGCACGACGACATGTTCTGGATCGGCCTGCGCAACAGCGCGCTCTACGTCCTCGGGGTCGTCCCCGCGCTCGTCGTACTGCCGCTGCTGCTGGCGCTCCTGGTGCAGAAGAACATCCCCGGTATCGCGTTCTTCCGCTCGGCCTTCTACACCCCGGTCGTCGCCTCCATCGTCGTGGTGGGCTTGATCTGGGTGTGGCTGCTGGACGACCGCGGCCTGGTGAACTCATTGCTGGAGACGATCGGCGTGGGCCGGGTCGGCTTCCTCAGCGACCAGTGGCTGCTCCTTCTGAGCGCCATGGCCGTCACGGTCTGGAAGGGCCTCGGCTACTACATGATCATCTACCTGGCCGCGCTCGCGAACGTGCCGCGTGAACTGCACGAGGCCGCGGCCGTGGACGGCGCGGGTGCCGTGCGGCGCTTCCTGACGGTCACGGTGCCCGCGGTCCGCTCCACCATGGTGCTGGTCGCCGCGCTCTCCTCGGTCGCCGCCTTCAAAGTGTTCTCCGAGGTGTACCTGATGGCCGGTCCCAGCGGCGGCCCGGCCGGCGAGGACACCACCCTGGTCATGCTCGTCCAGCGCACCGGCACCGGTCTGACCGGCCGAGTCGGCTACGCCTCCGCGATCTCGCTGGTCGTGTTCGTCGTCACCGTGGCGCTGATGCTGCTCGTTCTGCGCGCGGACCGGAAGGAGGACGCATGACCGTCGTGGAGAAGGCACCGCCGGCCCCGGCCCCGGCCACCGCACGCCGGAGACCGGTCGCCGACGAGCACGGCCGCCGCGTCCGGGGGTGGGAACTGGTCCTCAGGTACGTGCTGCTGCTGGTCGTGCTGGCACTGACGGTCGGCCCGTTCCTGTGGCAGCTGTCCACCTCGCTCAAGGGCCCGACCGAGGACATCTACAGCTCCCCGCCCTCCTTCCTGCCCGCCCATCCGACGCTGCACAACTACGCGCGCGTCTCGGACACCATCCCGGTGTGGGACTACGCCCTGAACTCACTGAAGGTCGCCGCCGCCAACGTCGTGACCAACTGCGTCGGCGCGGCCCTCGCGGGCTACGCGCTGGCCCGGCTGCGCTACCGGGGCCGGAGGGTCGCCACCCTCGTCTTCATCCTGGCGATGCTCGTGCCCGCCGAGAGCATCATCATCGCCCAGTTCACCGCCATGCGGGAGCTCGGCCTCAACAACACGCTGATCGGCGTGGTCCTGCCGGGCAGCGTCAGCGCCCTGAACGTGCTGCTGATGCGCAACGCCTTCCTCAACCTGCCGATCGAGATCGAGGAGGCCGCGTTCGTCGACGGCGCCAACATCTGGCAGCGGTTCTTCAGGATCGCGCTGCCGTCGGTAAAGGGCACCCTGGCTGTCGTCGCGATCTTCGCGTTCATGTTCTCCTGGGACGACTTCCTGTGGCCGCTGATCGTGCTGAGCGACCCGTCGAAGTTCACCCTCACCATCGGACTCAACTATCTGCACGGCACCTTCGCCAACGACGAACGCCTCGTCGCCGCGGGCACCGTCATCGCGGTGGCGCCGCTCATGATCCTCTTCGCCTGCCTGCAGCGCTACTTCTTCCGCGGCGTCGGCGAGGGCGCCGTCAAGGGCTGAACCCCCTTACATGCACTACCGTTTGAAGGAATCCGCATGCCCTCAGCCAGGCGCTTCGGCGTCAACTACACCCCGAGCGAAGGGTGGTTCCACCACTGGCTCGACTTCGACCTGGACTCCGTACGCGCTGACCTCGACTCGATCGCCGCGCTGGGCCTCGACCACATCCGGGTCTTCCCGCTGTGGCCCTACTTCCAGCCCAACCGCACCCTGATCCGTCCGCGCGCGGTGGAGCAGCTCGTCGCGCTCGCCGACGCGGCGGCCGAGCGCGGCCTCGACGTCAACGTGGACGGCCTGCAAGGGCACTTGTCGAGCTTCGACTTCCTGCCGGCCTGGACGCAGACCTGGCACCGCCGCAACATCTTCACCGACCCGGAGGTCGTCGAGGGTGAGGCGGCATACCTGCGGACCCTCGCCGCAGCGCTGGCCGACCGGCCGAACTTCATCGGCATGACGATCGGCAACGAGGTCAACCAGTTCGCCGCCGGTCCGCATCCGGACCCGAACCGCATCACCGCCGAGCAGGCCGGCCAGTGGCTGACCCGGCTGCTCGCCGCCTGCGCCGAGGGCGCACCAGGCAAGCTGCACCTGCACGCCTCCTACGACGCCGCCTGGTACCAGGACGACCAGCCCTTCACCCCCGAGCACTCGGCGCGCCTCGGCGACCTCACCGCCGTGCACTCCTGGGTGTTCAACGGCACCGCCCAGCGCCACGGCCGCACGGGAACCGCCACCGAGCACCACGCGGCGTACCTCATCGAACTGTCCAAGGCCTGGGCGGTCGACCCGCACCGCCCCGTCTGGCTCCAGGAGGTCGGCGCCCCCGCCCCGCTGATCCCCGCCGAGCACGCGGCGGCCTTCACCGAGGCCACCGTCACCAACGCGCTCGACTGCCCGGACGTCTGGGGCGTGACCTGGTGGTGCTCGCACGACGTCAGCCGCGGCCTCGCCGACTTCCCCGAGCTCGAGTACGGACTCGGGCTGTTGAACAACGACCGGCAGCCCAAGCCGGCCGCGGCAACACTGTCCCGGATCATCAAGGAACAGCCGGTCCCCGACCCCGGCCTCCGCACCACCGCGCTGGTCGTCGACACCACGGCGGGCCGCTCCGTCTGCGCCCCGGGCGGCCCGGTCTTCGAGGCCTTCGCCCGGCTGACCGCCGACGGGGTCCGCCCCACCACCGTTCTCGCGAGCCGCGCAGACGACAAGGACCATCTCGCGGCCCGTGGCATCACCGACGTCGTCACCCCCGATCAGGTCACCGAGTAACCCGTCCCACGACGAAACGGAGCACACAGTGAACCTCAGCAGACGCACGGTGCTGCTCGCCGGCGCGGCGGCCGCGCTCACCCCCGTACTGCCGGTGTCCGGCGCCTCCGCGGCGACCCGCGACCTCCAGCCGTACGCCTCCTACTGGTACCCGGACTCCCTGCCCTCCGGCACCCCCGGCGCGGGCATCACCTGGCGCAGCCTGAAGACCTGGAGCGCCGCCACCGACACGGAGCTGGCCTTCAACGCCGCCTGCGTGCCCCTCGCTGCCCGCTTCACCCCCACCCCCGCGAACACCACCGCCCGCTCGGGCCAGGCCCGCATCCAGTCCCTGGTCTCCTTCGGACCCACCGCCTCCAACCCCTCCCAGGGCGCGCCCACTGCCGACTACTACGCCCTGACCCACTGGGCCTACCTCGACGAACTGGTCTTCTGGGGCGGCTCGGCGGGGGAGGGGCTGATCCTCGCGCCGAACGCCCCGATCGTGGACGCCGCCCACCGGCACGGTGTCCGCGTCCTCGGCAACATCTTCCTGCCGCCCGTCGCCTACGGCGGACAGCTCCAGTGGACCCGTGACCTGGTGCAGAAGGACGTCGCGGGGCACTATCCGCTCGCCGCACAGCTCGTCGCGGTGGCTCAGGCGTACGGCTTCGACGGCTGGTTCGTCAACGCGGAGACCGGCGGCGGGAACAGTGCGCTCGGCGCCGACATGCTCGGCTTCGTCAAGGAGCTGAAGGCGTTGAGCGCGGCGAAGGGGCTGCGCGTCACCTGGTACGACGCGATGACGGTGAACGGCACGGTGTCCTGGCAGGGCGCCCTCGACAGCCAGAACCAGGCGTTCTTCCAGGCCGCCGACTCCATGTTCGTCGACTTCCGCTGGTCGAAGAGCTCGCTGGCCTCCTCCGGCACGCTGGCCGGGCAGCTGGAACGCAGCCGCTATGAGCTGTGGGCGGGCGTCGACGTGGAGTCGGGCGGCACGAACACGTTCGTGAACTGGGACGCGATCGTGCCGACCACAGCGGCGCACGTCACCTCTATCGGTTTCTACCGGCCGGAGTGGACCCGTAACCACCTCCCCGCCAACCGTACGCCGGGCGACTTCCACACGGCCGACGACCTCTTCTGGACGGGTGCGAGCCTCGACCCGTCCCGGCCCGATACCTCGGCGAGCTGGCGCGCCCCGGCCGTGTCGGTCGCAGATCGCTCTACCGTCACCGCGCTTCCGTTCGCGACCGTCTTCAACACCGGCCACGGACTGAAGTGGTACGACGACGGCGAGGTCACCTCGGCCACCCCGTGGAACCACCTCGGCCTCCAGGACCGGCTGCCGTCCCGCCGATGGGTCGTCCACACGAGCGGCACCCGCCCGTCCGTCGCCTTCGACTTCGCCGACGCCTGGCGCGGCGGCAGCAGTCTGCTGGTCTCCGGTGCCCTCGACGCCCCGGCCACGCTGGACCTCTACGCGACCCGGCTGCCGATCGGCCCCGCGACGGTCGTCGAGCTGACCCATCGGGTCGACGCGGGCGACGTGCGGGCCGAGCTGGCGGTCGCCACCGAGGAGCCGAGCGCCCCCGGGCAGGAACCCCCGTACACCTACTTCCCCCTCGCGGGCGCAGACGGCTGGCAGACCACGACGGTGCCGTTGACCGGCCTGTCCGGCACGGTGCGCAGGCTGGCCGTGCGCCTCACCGGCAGCGGCGGCGAGGTGCGCTGGCGCCTCGGCCGACTCGCTGTCCGCGACACGGTGACCGCCCCGGCCGCCCCGGTCGGTCTGCGCGTGATCGACGCCGACCGCGGCAACCTGCGCTTCGCCTGGCAGACTGTCCTTGGCGCCCGCAGAGCCGCGGCGCCCGTTGTACGCCACTACGAGCTGCACCGGGTCCTGCCCGACGGGACGCGCCGCTTCGTCGGCGGCACCTGCCAGTCGGCGTACTATGCGGGCGGGCTCACCGCGGAGCAGGGCGAGAGCGTCGCACGGTTCGAACTGCGCGCGGTCGGGGCGCTCTACAACGTCTCCACTCCGGCCACGACAACCTACCGCTGGTAACACCGCCCACCCTCACCCCACGGAGCACCCCATGCATGACGACCGCACTCTGGTCGAAGCCCGCCTGCGCCGCGTCCTCGACGAGCGTATCCGCCCCGCCGTGTACCCCGAGTCCGTGCCGCTCCAGGTGGCTGTGTGGCACGCACCCGGGGAGCCGGTACCGGTCGCCGAGGGCCTGGCCGCCCCGGGCGAACCGATCGCGGTGGGCGCGCGCTGGGGCGCCCCGTGGGGCACCAGCTGGTTCCGGGTGACCGGGACCGTGCCCGAGGCCTGGGCGGGCAGGACCGTCGAGGCGCTGCTCGACCTCGGCTTCGACGAGAACATGCCCGGTTTTCAGTGCGAAGGCCTCGTCTACCGTCCCGACGGCACCCCGGTGAAGGGGCTCAACCCTCGCAACCAGTGGGTGCGGATCGGCTCCCCGGCCGAGGGTGGCGAGCAGGTCGAGCTGTGCATCGAGGCCGCCTCGAATCCCGTCATCCTCGACCACCACCCCTTCCGTCCCACGCAGCTCGGCGACAAGGAGACGGCGGGCAGCGAGCCCCAGTACCGGCTGGAACGCATGGATCTCGCGGTGTTCGACGAGACCGTGTGGCAGCTGGTCCTCGACCTGGAGGTGCTCGGCGAGCTGATGGCCGAGCTGCCGGTGGACTCGGGGCGGCGCTCGGAGATCCTGCGCGCGGTGGAGCGGGCGCTGGACGCCGTCGACCTGCAGGATGTCAACGGGTCGGCGGAACGGGCCCGTGCGCAGCTGACCGACGTCCTGGCGGCTCCCGCCGCACCCTCCGCCCACCGCATCAGCGCCGTCGGGCACGCGCACATCGACTCGGCGTGGCTGTGGCCGCTGCGCGAAACGGTGCGCAAGGTGGCCCGTACCACGTCCAACATGACCGCGCTCATCGAGGACGAGCCGGAGTTCGTCTTCGCCATGTCACAGGCTCAGCAGTGGGCGTGGGTCAAAGAGCACCGCCCCGAGGTGTGGGCGCGGGTGAAGAAGGCCGTGGCGGACGGCCGGTTCGTGCCGGCGGGCGGCATGTGGGTGGAGTCGGACACCAACATGCCGGGCTCGGAGGCGATGGCGCGCCAGTTCGTGCACGGCAAGCGGTTCTTTCTCGACGAGTTCGGCATCGAGAACGACGAGGCGTGGCTGCCCGACACCTTCGGCTTCGCGGCAGGACTGCCGCAGATCATCAAGGCGGCCGGCTCCAAATGGCTGCTCACTCAGAAGATCTCGTGGTCGCAGACCAACAAGTTCCCCCACCACACCTTCCTGTGGGAGGGCATCGACGGCACCCGGATCTTCACCCACTTCCCGCCCGTCGACACCTACAACTGCTCGATGAAGGGCAGCGAGATCGCCCACGCGGCGCGCAACTTCAAGGACAAGGGGGTGGCCAGGCACTCCCTCGCGCCGACCGGCTGGGGTGACGGCGGAGGCGGCACGACGCGGGAGATGGTCGCGAAGGCGGCACGCCTGCGCAATCTCGAGGGCTCGGCCACGGTGGTGTGGGAGACACCGGGGGAGTTCTTCGAAAAGGCGGAGCAGGAGTACGCCCACCCGCCCGTCTGGGTGGGCGAGCTGTACCTGGAACTGCACCGCGCCACGCTGACCAGCCAGGCCAAGACCAAGCAGGGCAACCGGCGCAGCGAACACCTGCTGCGGGAGGCCGAGCTGTGGGCGGCCACGGCGGCCGTACGGTCCGGATTCCGCTACCCGTACGAGGAGCTGGACCGTATCTGGAAGACGGTCCTGCTCCACCAGTTCCACGACATCCTGCCCGGCTCCTCGATCGCCTGGGTGCACCGGGAGGCGCGGGCCACCTACGAGCGGATCGCCGGGGAGCTGAACGGGATCATCGAGGCGGCGCAGCGGTCGCTGGCCGGTGAGGGGCTGGTGCCGCTGGTGTTCAACGCGGCCCCGCACACCCGTGCCGGGATCCCCGCGGGCGGGGCGGGCGAGCAGGTCGTCGCGGGCGAGGTGTCGCTGACGGCACGGCCCGACGGCGGCTTCGTGCTGCACAACGGGCTGCTGCGGACGGAGATCGACGCGCGAGGGCTGGTCGTCTCCGTGTACGACGTCGAGGCCGACCGCGAGACGGTCGCACCCGGGGGCGCCGCGAACCTCCTTCAGCTCCATCCCGACTTCCCCAACATGTGGGACGCGTGGGACGTGGACGAGTTCTACCGCAACACGGTCACCGACCTTCTCGACGCGGAGGAGGTCGTGCCGGGCGGGGACGGCATGTCGGTCCGCGTCGTGCGGTCCTTCGGCAGCTCGCGCGTCACCCAGGTGCTGTCGCTGGCTCCGGGGGAGCGGCGGCTGGAGATCGACACCGAGGTCGACTGGCACGAGACGGAGAAGTTCCTGAAGCTGGCGTTCCCGCTGGACGTGCACGCCGAACGGTACGCGTCCGAGACCCAGTTCGGGCACTTCCACCGGCCCACTCACACCAACACCTCCTGGGAGGCGGCGAAGTTCGAGGCCTGCAACCACCGGTTCGTGCACCTGGAGGAGCCGGGCTGGGGTGTGGCGGTGGTGAACGACTCGACGTACGGCCACGATGTGACCCGCACGGTGCGGGACACGGACGCCGGCACGACCACGACCGTCCGGGTCTCCCTCCTGCGCGCCCCGCGCTTCCCCGACCCGGAGACCGACCAGGGCGTGCACCGCTTCCGGCACGCGCTGGCACCGGGCGCCACGATCGGGGACGCGGTGCGCGAGGGCTGGCGGATCAACCTGCCCCAACGGCGGCTGGACGGGGCGCGAGCGGTGGAGCCGCTGGTGACCGTGGCGGAGGACGCGGTGGTCGTGACGGCCGTCAAGCTGGCCGACGACGGCAGCGGTGACGTCGTCGTGCGCTTCCACGAGTCCCGCGGCGGCCGTAGCGAGGCCACGCTCACCGCGGGATTCGACGTGGCGTCGGTGGTCGCGACGGACCTGTTGGAGCGGCCGCTCGGCGACGCGCCCGTACCGGGCCGCGAGGGCAGCCGGATCACGCTGCGGCTGCGCCCGTTCGAGCTGGTGACGCTGCGGCTGACGCGGGCCTGAGGGCGGACGAGGGGCACCGCGCGTTCCGCGCGCGGTGCCCCTCCGGGAGCCCGCCCGAGCTCACCATTTCTGTTGTCCGGGGCGTCGGCGCCGGGGCCGTGAACCTCGCCCCTGATCGCACCTGGACACAGCCCTAGGCGCCGAGATGTGCCCGCAGCCACTGCTCCACTTCGCCCACATGTGCGGCCGCCGCCGCCCGGGCCGCCTCCGGATCGTGGGCGACCAGGGCCCGGTGGATCGCGGCGTGTTCGCGGCGGGTGCGGGCGAAGGCACCCTCCTCCTGGTAGCCGCGCCAGACGCGGGCCCGGAAGGTGCGTGAGGACAGGCCTTCCAGCATCGCCGCCATGGTCTCGTTACCGGCGGCAGCGGCGATCTCGCGGTGGAAGGCGAGGTCGTGCGCGAGGATCTCCTCCGGGTCCTCCGTCGCGTTCATCGCCGTCACGTGCTTCTCCACCTCGGCGAGTTGATCGTCCGTGATGCGGGCGGCGGCGAGTGCGGTGGCCGTCGACTCCAGGATGCGGCGGACCTCGAGCAGCTCGACCAGGCGCGGTCCGCGCGAGAGATCCGCCACCACGCCGAACGTCTCCAGCAGGTCGCCGGCCTCCAGACGGGTGACATAGATGCCCGAGCCGTGCCGTGCCTCCAGCACGCCGAGGACCGTGAGCGCACGGATCGCCTCCCGCATCGAACTGCGCGAGATGCCCAGCCGGGCCGCAAGGTCGCGTTCCGTCGGCAGCCGCTGGCCCGGTTCCAGCCGGCCTTCGGCGATCATCGCCTTGATCTGCTCGATGGCGCGTTGCGTCACCGTTCCCTTCTGCGGAGCGTTCGTGGTGTTCTCCGGCTCCGTCTCCTCGGTCGGTGTCTCGTCCACGCCACTTCCTCCCGTCGCCGTGCGCCGCAGTCTAACCATCGATGTGGTCCGACCACTACGGCCGGATAGGTCGAAAACTTGGCGCCCAAGGGTGTTGGGCGGGCCGAGTGGTCTGATAAGTATGCGGGCAACTGGTCGATCACGCTCGATGAGGAGCCGACAGATGGCCCGCAGGACAGTGCGGTACGGACGGCAAGGCAGGCGAATCTCCTCGTGGGCGGTGCGCGCGACGGCCGCGGCCGCCTGCGGCACCGTGGCGCTCACGGCATGCGGCAGCACGAAGGACGCCGGACCGGCCGGCGCCGGAGGCGACGGCACCGGGAAGGTCGGAGTGATCCTGCCCCTGCTGACCTCGCCGTTCTGGCAGTCCTACAACGACTACGTGCCCAAGATGGCGAAGTCCGAGGGCGTCGACGCCCTGAAGACCGTCAACTCCAACAGCGACCCGTCCCAGCAGATCACCGACATCAACAACGAGCTCAACCAGGGCGTGAAGGGCCTGGTCGTCGCCCCGCTGGACAGCGCCGCCATCGAGGCCGGGCTCGACCAGGCCGAACGCAAGGGCGTCCCGGTGGTCGCCGTCGACGTCGCGCCCGACAAGGGCAAGGTGGCGATGGTCGTGCGCGCCAACAACGTCGCCTACGGCGAGAAGGCCTGCGACTACCTCGGTCAGCATGTCACCAGCGGAAAGGTCGTGCAGATCATGGGCGACCTGGCCTCGGTCAACGGCCGGGACCGCTCCGAGGCGTTCCGCTCGTGCGTCAAGCAGAAGTACCCGAAGCTGCAGGTCCTGGAGATCCCCGCCAAGTGGGAGTCCGACACCGCGGCCTCCAAGCTCGACACGCTCCTGAACGCCAATCCGGACATCAAGGGCATCTACATGCAGGCCGGCGGTGTCTACCTCGCCCCCACGCTGCAGACCCTCAAGTCCAAGAACATGCTGAAGACGGCGGGCCAGAAGGGCCACATCGTCATCGTCTCCAACGACGGCATCCCCCAGGAGTACGACGCGATCCGCAAGGGCGAGATCGACGCCACCGTCTCGCAGCCCGCGGACGCCTACGCCAAGTACGGCATGTACTACATCAAGGCCGCGATGCAGGGCAAGACGTTCAAGCCCGGGCCCACCGACCACGACTCCGAGATCGTCAAGCTGCCCGGCGGCATCCTGGAGGACCAGCTGCCGGCCCCGCTGGTCACCAAGGAAAACGTCGACGACCCCAAGCTCTGGGGCAACACGGTCAAATGAGCACGCCAGTCATCACCCCCCTGGTGGAGGCACGGGGGATCGTCAAGCAGTACGGTCCCACCGTCGCTCTGCGGGACGGACAACTCACCGTGCTCCCGGGTGAGTCCCACGCCCTCGTCGGCCGCAACGGCGCCGGCAAGTCCACCCTCGTCAACGTCCTCACCGGCCTGCAGGCCCCGGACGAAGGCACGATCCGCTTCGACGGCGAGCCCGCGCCCTCGCTCGCCGACCGCGACGCATGGCGGCGCAAGGTCGCCTGTGTCTACCAGAAGCCCACGGTCGTACCGGAGTTGTCGGTCGCCGAGAACCTGTTGATCAACAGGCAGCCGACCGGGCGTGGCGGACTCATCAGCTGGCGCAGGCTGAAGGAGGCGGCGGCCGAGGTCCTCGCCACCTGGGACGTGCATGTCGACCCGGACGCCCGTACCGCCGATCTCAAGGTCGAGGACCGCCAGATGGTGGAGATCGCCCGCGCGCTGAGCTTCGGCGCCCGGTTCATCATCCTCGACGAGCCGACCGCCCAGCTCGACAACCGCGAGATCGAGCGCCTCTTCACGCGCATGCGGGCGCTGCAGGAATCCGGTGTCACCTTCCTGTTCATCTCGCACCACCTCCAGGAGGTGTACGAGGTCTGCCAGACCGTCACGGTCCTGCGCGACGCCCGCTGGATCACCACCGCCCCCGTCGCGGAACTCTCCCGCGCGGCCCTGGTGGAGGCCATGGCGGGCGAGGCCGTGGCCGAGCGCGCGAGGACCGCGCGGGACACCGTGGCGGACGATGCGCCGGTCGCCCTCGAGGCCCAGGGGCTCACCTCGGAGTCGTACCAGGACATCGGCCTCGCCGTGCGTCACGGAGAAGTCGTCGGACTCGCCGGCTCCAGCGGCAGCGGGAAGATCGAACTCGCCGAGACATTCGCCGGACTGCGCACCCCGACCGGCGGCACGGCCCGGCTCGACGGCAGCCCGCTCCCGTTCGGCGACGTGCAGGCCGCTCTGGAGGCGGGCGTCGGCTGCGTGCCCCGGGACCGGCACGAACAAGGGCTCGTCGCCGGGATGACCGTCGGCGACAACGCCACCATGAGCGTGCTGGGCCGTCTCGGCAGGTACGGACTCGTCGGCACCCGGCGCAAGCGTGCCTTCGCCACCGATCTGATCGAGCGCCTCGACATCCATGCCGAGGGCCCGGACCAGCCGGTCTCCGACCTGTCCGGCGGCAACGCGCAGAAGGTCGTCATGGCCCGTGCCCTGGCCTCCGAGCCGCGGCTGCTCGTCCTGATCAACCCCACCGCGGGTGTCGACGTGAAGTCCAAGGAGTTGCTGCTGGCCCGGATGGACAGCGCCCGCGAGGACGGCACCGCCGTGCTCGTCGTCTCCGACGAACTCGACGACCTGCGGCGCTGCGACCGCGTCCTCGTTCTCTTCCACGGCCGGATCGTCGCCGAGCACCCGGCGGGCTGGCACGACCACGAGCTGATCGCCTCCATCGAAGGAGTGGACCATGGCTGACACCAAGGCCCAGCCGCTCACGCCCGTCCCGGTCCCCGACGCACGGTCGGCCAGGGCCGTGCTGCTTCGCCGGGCCCGCGAACTCGCGCTGCTCCCCGCCCTGTTGCTGCTGATGGTGCTGGGCGCGTTCGTGAACGACTCGTTCCTCACCGAGCGCAACATCATCTCGATCCTGGGTGCCTCGGCGGCCCTCGCGATGGTCGTACTGGCCGAGTCGCTCGTCCTGATCACCGGCAAGTTCGATCTGTCCCTGGAGTCGGTGGTCGGCATCGCTCCGGCGGTGGGCGCCCTGCTCGTCCTGCCGACCGCCCAGTCCGGCTGGGGCACCGCGTGGCCCGCCGGGCTCGCGCTGGTCGCGGTCCTCGTCGTCGGCGCGGCGATCGGCGCCTTCAACGGCATCCTCGTGGTGAAGTTCAAGCTCAACGCGTTCATCGTCACCCTCGCCATGCTGATCGTGCTGCGTGGTCTGCTGGTCGGCGCGACCAAGGGCAAGACGCTGTTCGGGATGCCCGACGCGTTCTTCACCCTGGCCACCACGACCTTCCTGCGCGTCCCGATATCCGTGTGGCTGGCCGCTGTCGCCTTCGCGGTCGCCGGTCTCGTCCTGCGCTACCACCGGGTCGGCCGCGCCCTGTACGCGATCGGCGGCAACGCGGACGCGGCCCGCGCGGCCGGCATCCGGGTCGAGCGCGTGATGCTCGGCGTGTTCGTCGTCGCCGGCTGCCTCGCCTCCGTCGGCGGGATCATGCAGACCGGGTACGTGGGCGCGATCAGCGCCAACCAGGGCAACAACATGATCTTCACGGTGTTCGCGGCGGCGGTCATCGGCGGGATCAGTCTCGACGGCGGCAAGGGAACCATGCTCGGCGCGCTGACCGGTGTGCTCCTCCTGGGCGTCGTGCAGAACCTGCTCACCCTCGCCCAGGTGCCGTCGTTCTGGATCCAGGCCATCTACGGCGGAATCATCCTGGTCGCCCTGATGATCGCACGTGTGACGACGGGCCATGCCCAGGACTGACCTTCCTCGTTGTCGTACATCGTCGTACGACGTACGACCTCGTACGACCCCGTGCCCCGTACCGAAAGGCCTTCCGTGTCCCCAACTGCCGCCCGAATCACCGCGGTCGACACCTTCGACATCCGTTTCCCCACCTCCCGGGAGCTCGACGGCTCCGACGCGATGAACCCGGACCCCGACTACTCGGCCGCCTATCTCGTGCTGCGCACGGACGCCGCCGACGGTCTCGAGGGGCACGGATTCACCTTCACCATCGGGCGGGGCAACGAGGTACAGGTCGCCGCGATCGAGGCGCTGCGCGGACACGTCGTCGGACGGGACGTGGACGAGTTGTGCGAGGACCCGGGATCGCTCTTCCACGACCTGATCGCCGACAGTCAGCTGCGCTGGCTGGGGCCCGAGAAGGGCGTGATGCACATGGCGATCGGCGCGGTCGTGAACGCCGTCTGGGACATGGCCGCCACCCGTGCCGGCAAGCCCCTGTGGCGGCTGCTCGCCGAGGCCGAACCGGAGTGGCTGGTCCGCCAGATCGACTTCCGCTACATCACCGACGCGCTCACCCCCGAGGAAGCCCTGGACCTGCTGCGGCGCGGCAGGCAGGGCGCGGGGGAGCGCTCCGCCCGGCTACTGGAGCAGGGTTACCCGGCCTACACGACCTCCGCAGGCTGGCTGGGCTACAGCGACGAGAAGCTCACCCTGCTGGCCGCGCAGGCGGTCACCGATGGCTTCCGGCAGATCAAACTGAAGGTGGGCGCGGACCTCGCCGACGACGTGCGCCGGTGCCGGGTGGCCCGTTCCGTCGTCGGACCGGACATCCGCATCGCCATCGACGCCAACCAGCGCTGGAACGTGGACGAGGCGATCGCCTGGACCCGGGCCCTCGCCGAGTTCGACCCGTACTGGATCGAGGAGCCGACGAGCCCCGACGACGTCCTCGGGCACGCGGCGATCCGCAAGGCCGTGACCCCCGTGAAGGTCGCGACCGGCGAACACGTGCAGAACCGCATCGTCTTCAAACAGCTTCTTCAGGCCGGCGCCATCGACGTCCTGCAGATCGATGCGGCCCGCGTCGGCGGCGTCAACGAGAACCTGGCGATCCTGCTGCTGGCCGCGAAGTTCGGAGTGCCGGTCTGCCCGCACGCGGGCGGAGTCGGGCTGTGCGAGCTGGTCCAGCACTTGTCGATGTTCGACCTGGTCGCGCTCTCGGGCACGACCGACGACCGGGTCATCGAGTACGTGGATCATCTGCACGAGCACTTCCTCGAACCGGTGGTGGTCAGGGAGGGCCGCTACACGGCGCCCACCGCGCCGGGCTTCTCGGCCGCGATGCGCCCCGAGTCCGTCGCGCAGTACACCTTCCCCGGCGGTACCTTCTGGGCCGCCGACCTCGCACGCAAGAAGGGGCATGCGGCATGAGCGACTTCGAGGGCCTCAAGGCCCTGGTGACCGGCGGGGCCTCCGGTATCGGCCGGGCCACCGCGGACCTGCTGGCGGCGCGCGGCGCCCAGGTGGCCGTACTCGACCTCGACCCCTCGTCGGTGGACAAGCCGCTGCTCGCGTACCAGGCCGACGTGACCGACGACGCGTCCGTCCGCGCGGCCGTGGCCGCCGCCGCGACGGAGCTCGGCGGTCTGGACGTACTGATCAACAACGCGGGCATCGGTGCTCAGGGCACCGTCGAGGACAACGACGACGAGCAGTGGCGGCGGGTGCTCGACGTCAACGTCCTGGGAATGGTGCGCACGGCCCGCGCCGCACTGCCCCACCTGCGGGAGTCCGCGCACGCGGCGATCGTGAACACGTGCTCGATCGCCGCGACGGCAGGGCTGCCGCAGCGGGCGCTGTACAGCGCGAGCAAGGGTGCCGTCCTCTCGCTGACCCTCGCGATGGCGGCCGATCACGTCCGCGAGGGCATCCGCGTGAACTGCGTCAACCCCGGTACGGTCGACACCCCTTGGGTCGGCCGCCTCCTCGACGCGGCCCCCGACCCGGCCGCCGAACGCGCCGCGCTCCAGGCCCGCCAGCCCACCGGCCGCCTGGTCACCGCAGCCGAGGTGGCCGGTGCCATCGCCTACTTGGCGAGCCCCCAGTCCGGCGCGACCACCGGCACCGCCCTCGCTGTCGACGGCGGCATGCAGGGCCTCCGGCTGCGGCCGGTGGGCCAGTGAGCACCCTCGGCGGCAGCCGGGTCGAGGTCGGCCCACTGGCCTTCGGCGCCGCCGGCATCGGCAACCTCTACACCGAGGTGAGTGAGGAGGGGGCGTACGAGGCGGTCCGGGCCGCCTGGGACAGCGGGATCCGCTACTTCGACACGGCCCCGCACTACGGACTCGGCCTGTCCGAACGCCGCCTCGGCGCGGCCCTGCGCGAGCACCCCCGCACCGGGTACACGGTCTCGACCAAGGTGGGCCGCCTGCTGGAGCCCGCCGACGCGGGCGGCGACGACCTCGCGAACGGATTCGCGGTACGGGCCACCCACCGTCGCGTCTGGGACTTCAGCGCGGAGGGCGTACGGCGCAGCCTGGAGGACAGCCTCGAGCGGCTCGGCCTGGACCACGTCGACGTGGTCTATCTGCACGACCCGGACGACCACGCCGAGCAGGCACTCCGGGAGGGCTACCCGGCGCTGGAGAAACTGCGCTCGGCGGGCGTGGTGGGCGCGATCGGCGCGGGCATGAACCAGGCCGAGATGCTGACCCGGTTCATCCGCGAGACGGACGTGGACGTGGTGCTGTGCGCGGGCCGGTACACCCTGCTCGACCAGCGGGCGCTGGACGAACTGCTCCCCGTGGCCGTCGACCGCGGCGTGTCCGTGGTCGTCGGCGGCGCGTTCAACTCCGGTCTGCTGGCCGATCCGAGGCCCGGCGCCAGCTACGACTACGCGGCGGCACCGAGCGAGCTGCTCGACCGCGCGCTCCGGATGAAGGCGCTCGCGGAACGGCACGGCACCACCCTGCGCGCCGCGGCGCTGGCGTTCTGCTCCGCCCACCCGGCCGTGGCGAGCGTGCTCGTCGGCGCGCGCTCGGCGGCCGAGGTCCGCGACTGCGCCGAGCAGTTCGCGGCGACCGTTCCGGCCGCGTTCTGGCAGCAGCTGAGGGACGCGGACCTGCTCCCGGCCCAGGCCCCCGTCCCCGCCGAGGAGGCGTCATGAGAGTCGCCCTGCACACCAGGGTCCGCGCCGATCGCATCGAGGAGTACGAGGCCGCCCACCGAAAGGTGCCGACGGAGCTCTCTCAGGCGATCAGGGCGGCCGGAGTCACCTCGTGGACCATCTGGCGCAGCGGAACGGACCTCTTTCACGTCCTGGAGTGCGAGAACTACCCGCGGCTGCTGGCCGAGCTGGAGAAACTCCCGGTCAACGTCGCCTGGCAGGCGCGGATGGCGGATTTGCTCGACATCGTGCACGACTACTCGAGCGAGGGCGCGGATGCCGGCCTGCCCGTCGTATGGGAGCTGCCGTGACCGTCGACGCCCACCACCACGTCTGGGACCTGTCCGTCCGCGACCAGGACTGGATCACGGGGCCCGAACTTCAGCCGCTGCGGCGGAACTTCACCATGGCGGACCTCGAACCGGAGGCACGCGAGGTCGGCGTCGACCGCACCGTGCTGGTGCAGACGGTCACGGTGGCGGAGGAGACACCGGAGTTCCTGGCCCTGGCGGACGAGACGGACCTCGTCGCCGGGGTCGTCGGCTGGACCGACCTGACCGCACCCGGCGTGGCGGACGCACTGGCCCGGCTGCGCGAGCTGCCCGGCGGTCCGTACCTGCGCGGGATCCGTCACCAGGTCCAGGGGGAGCCGGACCCCGAGTGGCTGCTGCGCGCCGATGTACGGCGCGGCCTGGCCGCGGTCGCTGAGGCAGGTCTGGTGTACGACCTGGTGGTCCTGCCCCACCAGCTCCCGGCGTGTGTCCGGACGGCAGCCGCTCTTCCGCATCTGACCTTCGTCCTGGACCACTTGGGCAAGCCGCCCATCGCCTCCGGGGTCCTCGAACCCTGGGCCTCGCACGTACGGTCGCTCGGCGCCCTGCCGAACACGGTGTGCAAGCTGTCGGGAATGGTGACCGAGGCCGGCTGGAGGGACTGGAGCCAGGCGGACCTGCGACCGTACGCCGACACCGTGCTGGAGGCCTTCGGCCCCGAGCGGCTGATGTACGGCTCGGACTGGCCGGTGTGCACGCTGGCCGCCACGTATGGCGAGGTGTCGCGCGCGGCGGGCGCGCTGACCGTGGATCTCGGCGACGACGAGCGGGCGCTGATCTTCGAGGCAACCGCCGCACGCGTCTACCGGCTCTGAGCCACGGGGACGGCCAGCCGCGTGGGCGGCATGAACTCGCGCACATAGGTGCGCTCCCAGCATGCCCCCGTCTTCCGCAACTCCTGCCAGGTCGTGTAGCGATAGCGGAAGAGCCGGGCCCGAACGAAACGCGGTGGTGCGTCCGGCGGGAACGGGGAGCGATGCAGGAGCCGTAGCGTGTCGTGGTCGTTCTCCAGCAGGCGTTCGACCAGGCCACCGAACCAGGAGCCCGCGTAGGCGGGGGAGAGTGCCGCGAACCACATCAGCCAGTCCAGCCGCAGATGGTACGGCGCGAACTGGCGCGGCCAGCGCCGTGGATCGCCCGGTTTGCCCTTGAACTCGTACTCCCGCCAGTCGGAGTCCTCACGCGGCAGATCGTCCGCCGTGCCCTCGATCACCACCTCGTACCGGATCCGGCTGACGCTGCCGAACGCGCCGTAGGTGTTGACGAGGTGCAGCGGGTCGAAGGAGCGGTTCATGACCTGGCCGCGGGAGATCATGTTGCGCACGGGGTGGTAGCTGAGGGCGACCAGGCCCGCCGCGATCGCCAGCACGACGATCTCGTACCACAGGGGCGGCCCGGCCACCGGGTGGGCGGTGGTGGGGAACCGGACCGCCGACAGGGCCAGCACGATGGTGATCCAGTTCAGCCAGGCGAAGTTGCCCGACAGGACCAGCCACAGCTGGGTCACGATCATCACGGACGCGGCCACCGTCGCGATCGGCTGCGGGGTGAACAACAGGAGGGGGACGACCAGCTGAGTGACGTGGTTGGCCGCCACCTCGGCTCGGTGCAGCGGCCTCGGCAGATGGTGGAAGAACCAGCTCAGCGGGCCCGGCATCGGCTGCGTCTCGTGGTGGTAGTCCAGGCAGGTCAGCTTCCGCCAGCAGGCGTCCCCGCGGATCTTGATCAGCCCGGCGCCGAACTCGACGCGGAAGAGGATCCAGCGGAGCAGGAACAGCACGACGACCGGCGGGGCCACCTCGTCGGTGCCCAGGAACACGGCCAGGAAGCCCACCTCGAGGAGCAGTGACTCCCAGCCGAACGAGTACCAGGTCTGGCCGACATTGACGATCGACAGATACATCGCCCACGGAACCAGCCAGAGCACCATCCCTGCCCACAGCGGCAGTTCGGAGTCGAGCCCGGCCAGCAGCGCCACCGACACCGCGCACCCCGCCCACGACCAGGCGGCGAAGAAGCGGTCCGAGTAGTGGAGGTGGAAGACGCTGGGCGCGTGCTTGAAGGGCATCCGGGCGAGATGGCGTGGCACGGGCAGGATTCCGCGCTCCCCGATCAGCGCGCGGAACTGCAGCGCCGCGGTGAGAAAGGCGAAGAGATACACGGCGGCCAGGGCCCGCTGGAAGATCAGCCGGCTGAGCCAGTACTCGGGTGCCACGAACCAGTCCACGGTGACCGCTCCTCTCCCTCCAGTGTGACCCGGTACCCCGGTTCGGACCGAGGGTTCGTGACTGTCCGTGCAACTCTGCTCCGCTTGCGTAACTCGGGCGGGTGACGCAGACATGAAGTGACGACTCGTCCCGGACGAAGCGGGGAGAACGCGGTGAAGACGCCCACCAGGTCGCCGAAGGCGCCCCTCAGGACACCCAACACATCCACCAGGACACCCAACACGTCAACCGGAACGATGAAGGCGCCCGCCAGAGCGCTGGCAGCGGTCTGCACGCTGTCGGCGGCGACCGTCCTGTGTGCCGGTTGCGTCGGGAAGAGCCTCATACCCGGCGCCGCTGCCCGGGGTGAGGTGTTCATCCAGCCGGCCGAGGTCCGAGGTGCCGACCCGTTCACCGACTCGACGGTCTGGTCCACCGCGCAGTCCGCGCCCGTCACCCGACCGGCGCAGCCGACGGCGTACGAATCCGACACGACCTGGCGGTTGATCATGGCCGACCGCACGCTCATCGACATCGAGAACAAGAACATGTGGATCGAACGCAGGATCGGGGACGACGGGCGTCAGGACATCGACGTCCGGCCGCCGCAGGCCCGTGTGCAGCCTCCGCAGGTCGACGTACGGCCGCCGGGGGCCGATGCGGAGAGCGGCGCACCGGAGCGGTTCGGGACCTCCTCGCAGGAGCCCGGGCCGGTGGCGAGCAGTCTCCCTCCCCTCGAGAGAGCGGACCCGAGCGAGAGCGGCGCCCGAGCCCACGAGCAGAATCTTTCGGTGGAGCGGCCCCCGGTCGACTGCGCGATGCCCAGCGTGACCGTCACCGCCGCGCCGATGGCGAGGGACGAGACACCAGCGCCCGGGGACGCCCCGGCCGAGGGTGGGGACCGACGCGCCGACTGTCCCACCGCTTCCATCGCCGCCGCCGTCACATCCCCGCCGGCCTTGTCCGGGGCGGCCACGCCGTTCGCGCGGCCGACCGTGTCCTCGGGCCCGTCGGCGCCCGTCGCACCCGACGGCGGTCGTCCGATCTCGGGCGACACGAGCATGGAGAGTCCGCTGTTCGACAGTCCGGCCGACGCCCTCGGCCACTGAGCCGTCCGGCGGGTGACCGCGGCCCCGGGGACCTTCGGGACAGAAGTCGAAGATTCCGGCAAACCCTGGCATCGTGGCCCCATGGTTGATCGGGGAGCGAACGCCCTGTCACTCCCGAAGGACTGGCCCGCCCACCCGGATCCGATCCTGGCGCTCAACCGCATGGGCAGCTTCGACTGGGACCTGGACACCGGGCTGTTCCACCTGGACGCCCAGGCCCACGACATCCTCGACCTGTGTCCCGACGAATACGACGGCCGCCCCGAGACCCTGCAGCGCGCCATGTTCTACGAGCAGGAGAAGGACCTTGCCCAAGGCCTGCAGCAGGCGATGCTGCCGCGTTCCATCCCCAGCGTGCCCGGCGCCGACATCGCCGTCCGCTACCGCTCGGCCGCGCTCGGGCGGGACATCGGCGGCGACTGGTACGACCTGATCCCGCTGCCCGGCGGCCGGGGCGGCGCCGTCATCGGTGACGTACAGGGACACGACACGCACGCCGCCGCCGTCATGGGCCAGCTGCGGATGTCCTGCGCGCCTACGCCGCCGAGGGTCACACGCCTGCCACCGTGATGGCCCGCGCCTCGGACTTCCTCAGAGAGCTCGACACCGAGCGCTTCGCGACCTGCCTGTACGCCGAGGCCGACCTGTCCACCGGAGTGGTGCAGCTGGTCCGTGCCGGCCACGTGGACCCACTGCTGCGGCTGACCGACGACTGCTGCCGGCGGCTTCCCGTCGAGGGCGGGCTGCCGCTCGGGCTGTCCGCAGAGTTCGGCCGCCTCGAGTACCCGGTGACCACCGTGGAGCTGGACCCCGGCCAGACCCTTCTGCTGTGCACCGACGGGCTGATCGAACAACCCGGCATCGATCTCGACGACGGCATGCAGACCTTGCGGGACCTTGTCTGCAGGGGCCCGGGCGACGTGAGCGACCTCGCCGATGGGCTCATCGAGGCGGCCGAGGAGCGGGGTGGTCACGACGACGTGGCGCTGCTGCTCCTCCGACGCCGGGGCCTTGCCCAGCGGTCCGGCGGCCGCCTCCAGCAGCACGTCGGGCCCGCTGACCCGCGGGCGCTCGGCGAGGCCCGCCGCATGATCCGCGCCGCCGTACGCGCCTGGGGCGTGGGCGAGCGCTCCTACGACATCGAACTGGTCGCCGGCGAGCTGATCACCAACGTGCTCCTGCACACCGAGGGCTCCGCGATCGTCACCCTTCGGGTCATCGCCGGCCACGACCGCAGGCTGCGGGTGGAGGTCGAGGATTCCTCCAGCGCGCTGCCCCGCCGCCGCGAGGCGGGCGAGTTCGGTGTCTCGGGCCGCGGACTGCTGCTCGTCGACCGGCTCACGGACGTGTGGGGGGTGGAGGCGCGGGGCGGCGGCAAGGTCGTGTGGTGCGAATTCATGGTTCCGCGACGTGGCTGATACGGGCGACCCTCGCGAAGCCGGTCGCGGGTGGCACTCTGGTACACATGCCGGAACTGCCCGAGGTCGAAGCGCTCAAGGATTTCCTGGCCGACCATCTCGTCGGCCACGAGCTGGTGCGGGTACTGCCCGTCGCGATCAGTGTCCTGAAGACGTACGACCCACCGGTCACCGCCTTCGAGGGCCGGGTGGTCACCGCGGTGCACCGGTACGGCAAGTTCCTCGACGTGGACGCCGACGGACTGCACTTCGTCACCCATCTGGCCCGTGCGGGCTGGCTCCAGTGGAAGGACCGCCTGCCCGACGGTGTGCCCCGCCCGGGCAAGGGCCCGCTCGCCCTGCGGGTCGCGCTGGAGACGGGCGAGGGCTTCGACCTGACGGAAGCGGGCACCCAGAAGCGGCTCGCCGTCTACGTCGTACGCGATCCCCAGGAAGTGCCCGGCGTCGCCCGTCTGGGCCCCGACCCGCTGGCCGCCGACTTCGACGAGCGGCGGCTCTCGAAGCTCCTCGCGGGTGAGCGCCGCCAGATCAAGGGCGCGCTGCGCGACCAGAGCCTGATCGCCGGCGTCGGCAACGCGTACAGCGACGAGATCCTGCACGCGGCGAAGATGTCCCCGTTCAAGCTGGCCTCGTCACTCTCCCCGGAGGAGATGGAACGTCTGTACGAGGCGCTGCGGACGACGCTCACGGAGGCGGTCGAGCGCTCGCGGGGTCAGGCGGCCGGGCGCCTGAAGGCCGAGAAGAAGAGCGGCCTCAGGGTCCACGGCCGTACCGGCGAACCCTGCCCGGTGTGCGGGGACACGATCCGCGAGGTGTCCTTCAGCGACTCCTCGCTGCAGTACTGCCCGACGTGTCAGACGGGCGGCAAACCACTGGCGGACCGCAGGTTGTCACGGTTGCTCAAGTAGGCCGGCCGCAGCGGCGGACCACGTGGCGAATCCGCCCGGCCTCCCCGGGCCTCAGCGGGACTTCAGCGTGACCAGGTGCTGTCCGTCCCTGGTGCGTACCTCGAAGTGGTCGATCTGCCGGGCCTGGAGCGCGGCGCCCCCGCTCACGGTGGTCGCCTCCCCGCCGTCCGCGGGCACCATCCAGCTCGTCACCGTCTGCTCCGAGCCGTCCTTGCCGACCGCGACAAGCCGACAAGGGTGGGGCCCTGACGTGTCCTTGACCGTCACATCGATCTGGCTGCCCCAGATCCGGTCCTGCGTGCTGATCTCCGCCCAGACTCCCGTGTCCGGGTCGGTCGCGCTCATGGCCGTCGCGACCGAGGACCCGCCGTGCCCGGAGGCGATCGCCAGCGCCGGCCCGCCCACCGCGAACACGACGGCGGCCGCCACCGCGTACAGCAGGCGGCTTCGCCCGCTGCGCCGTTTGGCCGTCACGTCGTCGAGCAGGCGCTCCAGCAGGTGGGGCCCGGGGGCCGCGAAGGGATGCACGGGCCGCGGGGTCGCGTTGCGGTAGAGCATCAGCTGCCGTGCGGCGGGGCGGAACTCGTTCACGTGCGTCTTACAACTCGCGCATTCCATGAGGTGGTCCTCGAAGCGGAAGGCTTCCGCCTCATCCAGCACGCCGAGCGCGTAGGCGCCGACGTCGCGATGGCGTTCCAGGGACCTCATACCAAATCCTCATGCCGGTGAGCGGGGTGGGGGTGGTGCTGCTGTTGCCCACCGGTACGGACCAGACGGCCGAATCACTCAAGGCCGTTACCGAATCGCGGCCGAGACATTCGGAGCCGTCGGGCCGCCGGATTGGTCCTTCTTCAAAAAAGATGGATGGCGAGATGTCCGAGGGGGAGCCCCAGCTGCCAGGCCGGAGTCCATACCTGGGGTCCGTCCTCCTCGCCCACGGGGGCCCCGCCGGGCACCGCGTCCAGGTCGGGGGCGAGCAGCTCGGTCTCCTCCAGCCAGCGCCAGGCCGCCGAGGCGAGCTCCAGGTCCGGCGCCGGTCCGTCGCACTCGATCGCCTCGGTGGCCAGCTGGGCCATGCGCTCGCGCACCCAGTCCTGCCATGGCTGGTCGTACGCCGTCAGCGAGAGCCAGGTCTCCAGCTGCGAGACCACCCGGATTCCGGACAGTTCGCCGCCGGTGTCGGACAAGAAGATGGTCAGTGCCAGGGCGTCGCGCCCGGCGCGGAACTCGAAGGACGTCGGCGGCATGAGATCGCCCGTGCGGAGCAGTTCGTCCGCGATGTACTCGGCGTACAGCCACGCCATCGGGACGGCCAGTTCACCGCCGCCGGTGCCGTCCGTGCTCTCTTGGCCTCTGTGCAGCATCCCTTCCTGCCTTCCTCCGGTGCGTGCGCGTCGCCCGAACCCGGGCCCCCAGTCCGGAACACGGATGAGGCAAGCTGATTGCTCAACCATGGTCGGCAGCAAGGCGCTTTACGGAGGTTTGACTCGGCCTTCGGTTTCACCGCAGCTCGGCCGCGTATCCCGGCAGGACTCGGCGCAGGGCGCGCAGTGCGTAGTACGCGCGAGACTTCACCGTACCGGGTGGAATTCCCAGGGCCTCGGCGGCCTCCGCCACACTGGCACCTCGGAAATACACCTGCACCAGAACTTCCCGGTGCTCGGGAGTGAGTGTCTTCACAGCCTCGCGTACATCGAGCATCGCGGCGGACCGTTCCGCGTGGTCGGCGATCACTCTCGCGTTCTCCAGCACGGCGTCCCCGACCTCGGCGGGTCGTGCCTGGCGGGCCCGCCGCGCGTCGATCGCGAGCCGCCGTCCGACCGTCAGCAGCCAGGGGCGCACGGAGTCGAAATCATGCGCGCGGAGCGCTTCGGGGTGTTGCCAGGCGCGTACGAACGTCTCCTGCAGCAGATCCTCGGCGCGCTGGCGGTCGCCGTCCGAGAGCCTGAGCAGCAGGGCGAACAGGGGGCGGCCGTGCTCGCGCTGCAGCTCGGTCAGCTCGTGCTCGGCGGTCGTCCCGGATGGGGTGGTGGTTCCGGCCGTCATGGGCGTATGGCAACGCGGGTGGCGCCGCCCGGACAGAGCCGGGACCGGGCCGTGCGGTGGGCGGTCGCTGTTCGTCGGTGAACGGTTCGGCGAGCGGTCGACCGCCCCGCGCGCCGACTGCGGCCCGGTCTTCCCGCAACTGGGCCGACGGTCGGCGGGCCCCGGTGGCCGTCAGGGCGAGCCGACGGTCCTGGCCAGCTCGGAGCGCCTGTACGAGTACCCGAAGTAGACGATCTGGCCGATCGCGAACCACACCGCGAACCGCACCCACGTCTGCCACTGCAGAAACGTGATCAGCCAGATCGAGAAGACCACGCCGAGCGCCGGTACGAACGGCATCCACGGCGTGCGGAAGGAGCGCGGCAGGTCCGGCTGACGGTGGCGCAGGACGATCACCGCGGCGCACACCACCACGAACGCCAACAGAATGCCGATGTTGGTCAGTTCGGCCGCCTCGGCGATGGGCAGGAACCCGGCGATGACGGCGGAGGCGACCCCGACGATCCAAGTGACGCGCGTGGGGACATGACGCGTTGGATGCGTCTTCGCGAACCATCCCGGCAGCAGTCCGTCCCGGGACATCGAGAACCACACCCGGGTGACGCCCAGCATGAACGTGAACATCACCGTGAGGATGCCGATGACGGCCCCGACCGCGATCACGTCCGCCAGCCCGCTGAGCCCCACGGCCTTGAACGCGCTGGAGAACCCGCTCTCCTTGTCGATGTCCTTGTAGTCCTGCATGCCCGTCAACACCAGACACGCCGCCACGTAAAGGACCATGGAGATCCCCAGCGAGTACAGGATCGCCTTCGGCATGTGGCGCTGCGCGTCCTTGGACTCCTCGGCGGCGGTCGACATGGCGTCGTACCCGAAGACGGCGAAGAAGACCGTCGCCGCCCCGGTGAACGCGCCGCCGATGCCGTAGGGGAAGAAGGGGTGGTAGTGGGCGGTGTCGATGTGGAAGACGCCCACGCCGATCACGAGCAGGACGACGAGGATCTTCAGGGCCACCACGGTCGTCTCGAAACGGGCCGCGTTGCGGATGCCGAGGTTCAGCAGCCAGGCGATCAGCAGGCACAGGACGACCGCGAACAGATCGACCCGGTGGCCCGCGCCTGTGCCCGGCGCGCCCAGCATCCACGCCGGTAGATGCGCGCCCGTCTCCCCGACGAGGAAGCCGAAGTAGCCGGAGATGCCGATCGCGACGACGGCGACGATCGCCGTGTACTCCAGCAGCAGATCCCAGCCGATGAACCAGCCGGCGTACTCGCCGAGCACCGCATACCCGTATGTGTACGCCGAGCCCGCCTTCGGGATGAGCCCCGCGAACTCCGCGTACGACAGCGCGGCGCACGCGCTCGCCACCCCCGCGACGAGGAACGAGACGAGGACCGCGGGGCCCGCCGTGCCGTTGGCCACGGTTCCGGCCAGAGTGAAGATGCCCGCGCCGATGATCCCGCCCACACCGATCGCGGTCAGCTGCCACAGGCCGAGCGAGCGGTCGAGTTGCGTGCCCTCGTGGGCTTCCGTCTCTTCGATGTGCTCGATGGGTTTGCGGCGGAGAATCCCCTCACCCATCCTGAGCCTGGCCATGAGCCTCACCCCTTCGCAGACGGCAATGGGCTGACGGCGGATCATGATGGCGCAGGGGCGACGGGGACGGAAGACCGCGTGCAGGGCGCCTCCGGTCGGCACGGCCGTCCTCGGACCGTCCGACGGGCGCGATCGCTGGGCACGGCGGATGCGGGTGGCGGCTCTAGGGTACGACCGTGACCGGCCAGCGCCCGGCCTTGACCAGCCGGATCGCCACC
>NZ_JAYWVC010000420.1:0-3520 GCF_036281785.1 Streptomyces chiangmaiensis
GTCCGGCAAAGGGAGTCTGGTTCCACGGCTACGTGATCCTGGACATCTACTCCCGCTACGTCGTCGGCCACACCGTCGAGGCGGCTGAATCCGCCGCCCGGGCCGAGGAGTTGATCCGCGAGGCGATCGACCGCAACGGCATCGTGCCGCACACCGTGCACGCCGACCGCGGCACCTCGATGACCAGCAAGCAGGTCTCCCAGATGCTCCTCGACCTGGGCGTGACCCGCAGCCACTCCAGGCCCAGGGTCAGCAACGACAACCCGTTCAGCGAGAGCCAGTTCCGCACCACGAAGTACCAGCCGGACTACCCGGAACGCTTCGGTTCCCTCACCCACGCACGGGAGTGGATGGAGGCGTTCGTCTCGCACTACAACCACGTCCACCGGCATTCCGGCATCGGCTACCACACCCCCGCCAGCGTCCACTTCGGCACCGCCGAACTGGTCCGCGAGCAACGGGCGGCCACTCTCATCACCGCCTACGAGCAGCACCCCGAGCGCTTCAACCGCCGCCCCGCGCCACCGAAGATCCCCCAGCAGGCGTGGATCAACGACCCCGCCCGACGGCGCGAACCACAGCAACACAGTTCATAGCCGCACATTCGTTTCATTTGACTTGACAGCTACCGAGCGCCTGCTTCTTGGAACGGGCCCGGGCGACGACCTTCGGATCACGCGCCCAGTCCTCGGCGAGCTCGGCCGCTCCGGGCCCGCCTGCCGCAAGACGCTCCCGTAGATCCAGCAGATGACTCCATAGCGGTTCCAGATGCGTCCCGTGCATGACCCCGCCCGACCGCTCCCGCGTCAGACGCGCATCGAAGGCATGCCAGTCGCCGCCGCAGTCCACCGCGCACGCCACGGCGAACCACACGTCCCAGTGCGACCAGTCGCCAGATGGTGCTGTATGAGGCCACGGCTCGGGGCCGAACGTCGGCGGCCTGCGCCTGCCAGGGGACTTGTCTGCCGTGCTCACCAGCGCTTGTCGCACCGGAGACGATGGCGCTCGCAGCGTGCCTCGGCGTAGCCTCGCGGGCATGACCGAGCCATGGACCGACCACGCGCTCAAGGCGCTCCGCGCCGCCTGCCACACCGCGGACGGCCCGTCCCTGCTCGCCCTGCTGCGTGCGCATGACCCCGTCGGCGTCCTGCAGCAGTGCGGAGACGCACTCATCACAGCCATCTTTCGGAGTGTGCCTGGCGCCCGGGAGATGGCGATCGCATACACGTCCACCCTGCGTGAACGGGGCTGGCCCGGCGACGAGGTCCTCGCTGAACAGTTCGACTCGGTGGGCGGCGGTGCCGTCTTGGTGTTGCGGCCGCTGCCGGTCGATCTGGAGGAACTCTCCGGTCTACTCGAAGGAGACCCGGCCTGGGGCGGTGGCCGCATCGACCTGAAGACTGGAGTGTGCTGGCCTGCCATCGCGGACACCGAGAGGTCGTGGGACGAGGACGAAGCGGAAGGCACCGAGAGGTGGCTCCCTGTCCCGTGCGAGGGATCACGCGACGCCTACCGCGACATGGAGGACTTCATCACCACCCTCGACGACCAGGACCTCGCCCGGTTCCTCAACATCGCGATCCAGGGCCCAGGAGCCTTCCGCCGCTTCAAGGACATGCTGGCCACCTCACCGGCACAGCTGCAGCGGTACTGGTTGTTCGCTGCGGAACGGAAGTACGGCCGGGCCCGGGCCTGGCTTGCCGATCAGGGCTACCGGCCGGCGCCACCGGGCGACTGCCGGGTAGGAGGTCCACTTTCTTCACGGTGACCTCGACCCCGAGAACGACCGTCTTGAACGGGACGGCCAGATGCTCTGCGAGCATCGTGTAGAGGCCGGTGAGCTGCTCCTCGTCGTCGTAGGCGTCCACGGTGGCCTGCGCGACCAGCTCATCGAGTTCCGCGTCACTCAGCTGCCCGTCCACAGGGAGCACCCTACCGGCGGAGCACGCAGCTTCACTCCCTCGGCCAACTACCGGCCGCTCCGCCCTGGGTTATGACAGCCGTCTCTCCTCTCCTGTGCCGAGGGCGATCGTGCTGCCTGGTAGCGCGTACCGACTCTGCGGCCGCACGGCGGCTTGCAGGACGCGGCGGACGGTTGCCGGACTGATTTTGTGCCCGAGGCGCCGCAGTTCGCCGCGCACGCGCCGGAACCCCCACCGGGAGTTCTCGGTGCCGAGTCGGATGATCAGATCCCGCAGCTCGTCGTGTACGGGCGGACGGCCCGGTGAGGCTGGCTGAGGACCAGCCACGCGGAGATCCGCGAGGTGATCAGGTAGAGCGTTCGTACGAGCACAAGGATCGATGGTGCCCTACTGGCCCCAAGGAGCCTCGTCCCAGCCCAGGGGCTGTGCAGTCATTCATTCTGAAGCGCTACGAGCCGCCGATCAGGCGGCGTCAGTGTGCGGGGTGAGCTCGATGGTCAACTCGGCCTCCAAGGCGTCGGCCAGACGTCGTAGCAGAGGGATGGTCGGCACGGTGCCGCCGCCTTCGATCCGGGAGATCTGCGGCTGTTTCATGCCGCACCGCTCAGCCAGCTCGGCCTGGGACAACCCCAGGGCTGCGCGCCGGTCGTGGACCAGCTGGCCCAGATGCTTTGCCAGGACGGGTTCCGAGGGCTGCACGGCTGCCTCCGTCAGGCGGCCGGCGGGAGGATGGTCACGGTGGGCTCGGCACCGGGCTCCAAGTGCATGTCCACGGTGAGGTCCAGGGCGCGGGCCAAGCGCATGATGACCGCGATGGGCGGCAGTTCGGTGCCGGTCTCGATGCTCTCGATCTCGGCCGTGTCGATGTGCATGCGCTCGGCGAGGTCGGCCTCGCTCAGCCCGAGCTGCTTGCGCCGGTCATACACGGCCTGGCCGAGTGTCATGGCCAGCCCCGTTTCTTCGTAGACGCGGTCGTACTCGGGGTCGGCGTCGAGGCGCTCGCCGAGGATCTGGCGGTGGCGTCGGGTGCGCCATTCGCTGTGGTTCACCGGCTCTCCTTCAGGTTGCGGCTGTAGAGGTCATGCTCGGCGGCGGACTCGTGCTCCGCCTCGCAGAGTCGCTGCGCAGACAGTGCGCGCTCGACCTCGGCCTGCTCGCGCATCTTGGTCTTGGCGAACGCCGTCAGCAGCACGACCCGCTGTCCCGGTGCAAGCCAGTACGTGATGCGTTGATGCGCATCACCCAGGCGAAAGCGCAGCTCACGGACCTTGCCAGCCAGGTGGCGGGAGTATGGCTCATCGAGCGTGGTGGGGTGTTCGGCCAGCAGATCGGCGATGCGTTCGGCCTGCTTGTAGTGCTGAGCGGGAATGTTGTCGAGCCACAGCCGCACTTCCGGCTCGATCTCGATCGTGTACCGCTCGCTCATAGCAGCGATGCTATATGGCGCGGCCGTGATGACGCCACCGGACACTCCGGGCCAGCTCTCCCTGCACTCTGCGGTGTCCCCACAGCGGATTCTCCCGCGCGAGACGCAGGATCAGCTCCCGCGTCTCCTCCGATATCGGCGGCCGACCGGGGCTCTTGTGGGGGTAGGTCCG
>NZ_JAYWVC010000421.1:0-3496 GCF_036281785.1 Streptomyces chiangmaiensis
TGGGGCGAGAGCGGTGCGGTGGGTTGCGCCGGCCCAGACACTGAAACCGGCGTCACCGCGCTCGTCGGAGACCTGCAGAACAAGTCCTGGACCCACGTAGAAGCGCGTGGGGAAGGCAGGACAGAACTGCCGCA
The DNA here is from genome assembly GCF_036281785.1 of Streptomyces chiangmaiensis. Classification (NCBI taxonomy): domain Bacteria; kingdom Bacillati; phylum Actinomycetota; class Actinomycetes; order Kitasatosporales; family Streptomycetaceae; genus Streptomyces; species Streptomyces chiangmaiensis. The sequence continues at coordinate 135 of NZ_JAYWVC010000421.1, forward strand.
GGGGCACGGGGAGAAGTCCTTCGGTGAGTTGGTCGATCTGCTGTTCCGTGACCTGGTCGCACAGAGCCACGTACTCCGCACCCATGGAAGCCTCGAAGAGCGAGAACTGCATGAGGAAACCGCTGAGAGGTTCCTGCTCGGCGATCGGAGGTTCGTCGTACTCACGGAACCAGACGGTCGGATCGGCTTCGGGACCGTCGAGCGTCCACAGCAGCGACCAGAAGAAACCTCCCTGGTTCTCTTCGCCGAAGACGAGCATCTCCCCCCTGGGATCGGTCTGAAGCTTGGAGAGGGGAAGGACTCGGTTCTGCGCTCCCAAACAGCGAGGGCGGTGCTGTGCCAGCCGGTAGAAATGCCCCAGTCCGTCAGGCAGATCCAAGGGAGGTGCCTGTACTGGCGGTAGTTCGGCAGTCTCGGACGCAGCGGGATACCAGCCGGTGATGAATTGTTCGAGCGCACTGACTCGGTCACCGTTCACCTGTCCGAGCCATTCCAGGTTCGGGAGATCTGCCGGCGGGAGGGAAGGGCGGACGCGGTCCAAGTCGGGCTTGCCCAGCGGTGAAGCGAGCCGAAGGGCACAGTCGGTGAGGACGTATTCGTCGGAGCCTGGACTGAGTACCGTACCGGCCCGGGTCACGGATCCAGTGCCTAGGTACACAAGGCCTTCCGAGTCCCGGACCGTCAGATGAACGGGCAACTTACTGTCATCTGTGCCCCACTCCCAGAGCTCTTCCACGAGCCGTTTTCTGACGGGGGTTGGCGCAGGACCCAGCAGACGGACCTCGTCGGCGTTCCACACGCAACTCCTGTCGAGCGCGTCCCCGGCTTCCACGATGATCAGCGTCCCGGCATCGCCGATGACGACGGTGGCGCTCCCGAAGGTGAAGCACTCCCGGGCCGCCATGCCACCGCAGAGCGCGTACGCCCACTCGTCGTCCACGAGTGACATGGGCGATATCTCACGAGAATGATCAACCATGTGCACATCTTCCTCGCCGATCCCACGCTCCTTGCCACATGCCGGATGTCGCCTGGCAGCAGCGGCCCAAGAGGTTTACCAACGCGGCTTGACATGGATCAAGCCGTCGTTCCTGTGGATGATGTACCGCTGTGGCTAGGGCGTGAAAGCGGGGCAGGAAACCGTCCTCGCTGTCGAGATCAGCCGTGACGGCTTCGAGTGGGCGCTGTGCCACGCGTGTCTGTCAGGCTACGTCCGCGGTGTACATCTCGACCGGCCGGCCTGGCATCGCCAGTTGAAGCGTTCGCCCGCTCGCGTGCAGTGGGACCCCGAGCGGGACCTGCACCTACAGCCCCTGCCGTACCGGTCCCTGCAACTCGGCCTGTCCGGGGAGGCCGTACGACGCTACGCCGACGAGTGGACGGTCGCCATCCGCGACGTGACCCCGCTCGCCCACGAGATCCATGCCCTCGTCAGCGGCGGCAACCTGGGCTGCGCGGCCCGGCTGCTGCCCCAGGAGCGCCCATACCCCGTTGGAGACCAACTCCTTGCCCACCTACAGGGATGACGGGCTGGTTGAGTGGCCTGACACGACCCCGCAGAGGAGGCTGCCGGGCAGGTGACCGTGGCCGATGCCGGTCACGGCCGCAGCGCCGTTCGCCCGCGCGGCCACCACCGAGCCGTGTCAGGCCGAATACAGCGGGCTGGGCCCCACTCGCCCGCTACCGCGAGACTCACCGGTCCCTGCCCGACCTCGTCAGGGCCGCGTTACGCCACTCGCGGCAAATGGGGCGGCGTTTCGGCCGCGTCCGATGTGCGCTACGTCTCATCCGCGGGCCGTTACACCGGATGCACGGCTGGTGTCTCAATGCCGAGTCCATAACACGAAGGAGACACGATGAACGGGAACGTCGAGGTGGTCGTGGTCGGCGGCGGGTACGGGGGCGTGACGGCGGCCAATCACCTGGCTCGGCACGATGGCGTGTCGGTGACCCTGGTCAATCCGCGTCCCGACTTCGTCTCGCGGATCCGCCTGCACCAGCTCGTGACCGGCTCCGATGACGCGGTCGAGGGCTTCGGTGAGGTCCTGGGCGGGAACGTCCGGCTGGTCGTCGACACCGCGACCCGGATCGACGCTGCCGAGCGCCGGGTGTCGCTGGCGGGCGGTGGCCCGGTCTCATACGACTACCTCATCTATGCGGTGGGCAGCGGCGCCGCCGATCCCGGCGTGCCCGGAGCGGCAGAGTTCGCTCATTCGGTGTCAGACCTCGAGAGGGCGGAACGACTGCGGTCGGCGCTGGCCGCGACGCCCGCGACGGCTCCGGTGACCGTGGTCGGGGCCGGCCCGACCGGCCTGGAGACCGCCGCCGAGCTGGCGGAAGGGGGCCGCAAGGTCACCTTGGTCTGCGGCGACGTACTCGGCCCCTCCCTGCATGTCCGGGTCCGCCGCCCGGTCGCCCGCCGGCTCGCCGAGCTGGGTGTGACCGTCCTCGAAGGTCCGCGCGCACGGGTGACGGAAGTGACACGCGACGCCGTACAGCTCGACGACGGCCGCGAGCTGCCCAGCGCGGTGACGATCTGGACCGCGGGATTCCGTGTCCCGGACCTGGCCGCCCGCAGCGGGCTGCGCACCGACACCGAAGGCCGTCTGCTCACCGACACGACGCTGACCAGTCTGGACGACGTGTGCATCGTCGCCGCTGGGGACGCGGCGGCGATGACGGACCGGCCATTCCGGATGAGCTGCCAGGCCGCCGTGCAGCTGGGCCCGGGGGCCGCCACCACGATCCTGCGCCGGATCGCCGGGAAAAAGCCCGCTCCCGTACGGTTGATGTTCGCCGGGCAGTGCCTCAGCCTGGGCCGAAACGAGGGCGTCACCCAGTTCTCCTACCTGAACGACAGGGTGAACGCGCTCCACATCAGCGGGCGGCTCGGTGCCAACGTCAAGAAGATCGCCTGCCGGTTCACCCTCAATCAGTTGGTGTCCGGGGCACGAAAGGCGCGCGCATCCCACGGTGACAGCACCGACCGCTTGGAAACGCCTCAGCCGGAACACCGCACGACGCCGTCCAGCACCCGACGCGCGGCCTAGCCGCCAAGTCCCCTTCTGGGACCGGACCGACCGGTCCGGCCCCAGAAGGACCGAGCCGGAGTGACAAGCACGCAGCGCCGCGGTCTCTTGTGCCGTGGCCGGGCGCCGGAGCGCCATTCCCACCAGCCCGCCCACCCCACATGGCCTGATCGGTAGGGAGGCTGCTGCCGACAAACCCGTCTTCGGACCGGGTACATTTCCACGGCCTGCTTCCGGCATGTGGGCCGACCGCCAGAGAGTGAAGCGCACGACATGAACGACCACGTCACCGACCCCGCGACCGAGGCCTTCGTCGCCCACCGCGACCTGCTG